>NZ_JAERJS010000058.1:0-7395 GCF_018257525.1 Tatumella sp. JGM130
CAACGCACAGAAATGGAAGCCACAAAAGTACCTCAAAAACACCATCATACACTAATCAATAAGTTGGTAGCATTACCAGGAATTAAATGTCTGCGGAAAGTCTGTTTTCCGGCTGAATATGTATTCATGAGGATAGTAAAAGAGTCCGCCGGAGCGGACCCTGTTTAGCGGGACGGGGAGTTAGCGGAGAGGTCTGCGATAATTATTCACTCAGGGTGACAAATTCCGGCGGAGAGAAAGCGGTAATCTCCGGCAGAGGCTGCTGCCAGCGTTCAATTTCTACTTTACAGCTCTGGGCGCTGCAGCCCTGGCCAAGACGTGAACTGCCCCGGTCCTCGGTCAGCACATTCGGGTTACCGTGTTTATCCAGTGATCCCGGGGTGGCGGGATCCTGCGGATCATACCAGGCACCGGTAGCGATTTGGATCACCCCGGGGCGGATCTGATCACTGATGCGGGCTCCGGCGAGGATTGCTCCGCGCTGATTAAACACTTTCACCACACTGCCTTCGGTAATATCACGTGCTGCTGCATCGTCAGGGTGCATCCATAAGGGTTCGCGGCCGTGGATTTTTGTGCGGCGGCTGATACTGCCATGATCATACTGGCTGTGCAGCCGTGTTGCTGGCTGGCTGGAGAGCATATGCAGCGGCCACTGTTCTGACTGTTGTTGCTGAAATTCATATTCACGGGGATCCCAGTACGGATAACCCGGGCATTCGCTGTAACCAAATGCAGCAATGGTTTCAGAGAACAGTTCGATCCTGCCGGAAGGGGTACTTAACGGGTACTGTTGCGGGTCGGCACGGAAATCCGCTAAAAATACCTGCGGGGTAACCGGCCGGTCAAATTCAAGTTTGCCCTGTTGCCAGAACTCATCAAACGGCGGCAGATCGATACCGTCTTTTTCCGCGCGCGGTCTGGATTCATCATAAATATGTTTCAGCCACTGTTCCGGATTACGCCCTTCGGTGAATTTATCTGCAAAACCAAGCCGTGCGGCCAGGTCAGAAAAAATAGCGTAATCATCGCGGGCCCCGGCAAACGGCGCAATATGCTGGCGCATGGCCACCATAAACCCGTCATGACTGCCACTGCCGATATCATTACGTTCCAGTACTGTGGTGGCAGGCAGAACAATATCCGAGAATTTGGCCTGCGCAGTCCAGTATTGTTCGTGGACCACTACGGTTTCCGGACGTCGCCACGCCTCCGCCAGCCGGTTCAGGTCCTGGTGGTGATGAAATGCATTGCCCCCCGCCCAGTAAACTAAACGAATGTCGGCATACCGGCACTGCCGGCCATCGAACTGATACTCTCCGCCGGGATTTAACAGCATATCTGACAACCTGGCGACCGGAATAATACTCTTAACGTTATTTTCACCGGCGGGCAGGCGTGGCCCGGAGAACGACCGCCGATCAGCCCCTGCCAGGTTGGTACAGGCATAGCCGAAAGCGAGGCCGCCACCCGGTGTGCCGATCTGACCGAGCAGGGCAGTCAGTGCAACCGTTGCCCAATAGGCCTGTTCCCCCTGCCGTGAGCGCTGGAGGGACCAGGAGATATTGACCATGGTGCGCTGCGCAGCCATGGTGCGGGCCAGTTCAGTGATCTGCCGGGCACTTAACCCGGTCAGGGGGGCTGCCCAGGCGGCATTTTTTTCCACACCATCGGTCTCGCCGTTCAGGTACTGACGCAGGGGTTCAAAGCCGACCGTATGACTGGCAATAAAGGCCGTGTCATGCAGATCTTCACTGATTAATGTCTGACACAAGGCCAGTAGCAGTGCAGTATCTGTGCCGGGTTTGACCGGCAGCCACTGTGCATTACTGACTGCGCTGAGATCGTTTTTGACCGGGCTGACATTGATAAATTTCACCCCGCGGGCCTGCATCTTTTCCAGCCAGTACTTCAGCATATGATCGCTGGCACCGCCGACATTGACCTGTGAATTCCTCAGCGGCAGGCCCCCGATGGCAACGAAAACCTCACAATGCTCAGCCAGTACCGAAAAATGGGTGTGCTGCTTATGCAGCGGGCTCAGGGGACCGATAATATGGGGTAAAATACGCTCCCCGGCAGCGCTGCTATAGGTATTGGTACTGGCCGTATAACCGCCGAAACCTTTGAGAAAACGGTGCAGCTGGCTCTGAACGTGGTGAAAACGTCCGGCACTGCCCCAGCCATAAGAGCCGCCAAAAATGGCCTGATTGCCGTGACGCTGTTTAACAGAGTGCAGTTCACCAGCCAGTAAATCCAGCGCCTTTTCCCAGCTGACCTCAACGAACGGTTCTTTACCGCGGCCTTCACGGGAATCAGGGCCGTGCTGCAGGTAGCCGAGGCGGACCGCCGGACGGCGGATACGGGTATTGCCGGTGACGGCCTCCGGCATTGACTGGCCTATCGGTGACGGGTTCTTATCCCATGCCACCGGCGTCATGGCGGTAATTTTATCGTCCGCGGTGTCGACATGGTAAGTCCCCCAGTGTGTGGAGGTAAGTTTATTTTCAGCTTGCATCAATAACGGCCTGTCTGGTGTTGGGTTATAGGTATTGGCGGGCTGGCACGGGTTATTGAGTACCGAAGCTGCGCAGTTTTAGTTCACATTCAAACAAAAATTCCAGACCTTCCAGATGGCGGCGGGCCTCGCTGACATCTTTACCCCAGCAGGTCAGGCCATGTCCGCGCAGCAGAAAACCATACCTGAGCGGGTGTGTTTCTGACCAGTGTTCAATACGCTGCGCAAGGGCAGCAATATCCTGATCATTATCGAAAATGGCCACCGGGACCGTGTCCAGATGACTGGTCTGCCCGCTCAGGCTTTTCTGCATTTCGTAACCGGACAGGTTCAGCTGCGGGCCGGTCTCGAGGCGTGACAGTACGGTGGCATTCGGGGTATGAACATGTAATACCGCGTTAGCCTCCGGAAACAGGCGGTACACCAGGGTATGTAAACCGGTTTCGGCCGAGGGAATGCGCCCGGAAGGGGCCTGCAGGGTTGCAATATCGACCTGCAAAAAATCGTCCGTCGTCAGCGAGCCTTTATCGCGGCCGGATTCACTGAGCCAGCACCATTGCGGGTCCTGACGTACTGACATATTACCGCCGGTCGCAGGTGCCCAGCCTTTACTGCCGATCCAATGGCAGGCGGTGACTAAGTCCGCCAGTCGTTGTTGCCACATACGGATTCCTTTAATACCTGATGTTGTGTTTATCTGAATTATTCTTCCGGTTTTAGCCGTCTAAATGGCTGTAAGGATGTTATCACTGTGCCATCAGGGGAGCAATAATTCTCTGCCCGGGCGGCAGTGACGGGCAATCCCGGAGAATATGCGCTGGCGGGTCACTCCGCTGACGGAATACGGACGGCCCCATGATTGCCTTTCCGGAACTGGCCGGTCAGTCCATCGGCCAGCGGATGCTCACCGGTACGTTGCCGCAGAGTAACGTGACTGAGGCGGCTCGCGGAACGGATAGTCCGCGACAAAACAGTCTGAATATTTGATCATCAGTACCTGCGGGTAAGGGAAAACAGATTTATCACGGCCGGCAATGTATCCGGCCGCCGTGCTATAACTTACCCTGCTGTAAACTGCCCGGTCCAGTGGTTTTCCGGTCCCTGTTGCCATGGGAGTCCATGAGGCGGTGTCGTAATATGCACGTTATTGCGGCTGCCGGACACGTAACGGCTCTGCAGGCCATGGCCGGCGGAGATCCATACATTCTGTAAGCGGATATTCCTGAGTGTCGCTTCTGGCAGACCGCTGATAATACCCGCCATTTTCGCACCGCTGGCGGTCAGATGATTAATGGTGACATCGTGAATAAACGGGGTATAGCGGCCAACGGCAGCCGGAGAAAGGACGCCGAGACTGTTCGCTGAATATCCTCCGTTTCCTCCGTAGCTGTCGGTGATCACCAGCGGAACAATGACGCCGGTCATGCGGATATTATCCGCAGTAAAAGGACCGATCCCTTCACCACGGTCACGGCCGGATTTGATCCGCAGCCCGTTTTCGGTACCGTTAAACCGGATATCTTTCAGGGTCACACGGCCAATACCATTGGCGGTTTCACTGCCGACGGATACGCCGTGGCCGCGCAGGACATCAATATCTTCAATAGTGATATCACGGCTGGCCGGGGCATTACCGGCAGAAGCCAGCCCGGATTTAATCGAAATATCATCATCACCGGTCGACAATTTCAGGTGATCCAGGCTGATATGCTGCGATGACACAATATCCACCCCATCCGTATTTGGTGAGTCTGGCGGGTTGGTCACAGAGCTGTGACTGACCTGAATATCCTGACTGTCACGCAGTACTACATTCCACATCGGGGAATTGATCACCTGCAGCTTACTGATGGTGCCGTGCTGTACATGGTCAAATTCAATCAGCCACGGACGTGGCATACCGTTAGCAGCAGGGACACCTTGCCAGCGGCGGGTAAACCACTGGCTGTCCCCTTGTTTCAGGTGATTACGTGCCTCGGTGGCGACCGGCCACCAGTGATGCTGTCCCTGGCCGTCCACAGTCCCGGGGCCGGTTAGTCCGACATCGGTAACATGGCTGGCAATAATCAGCGCTTCCTGTGGCCGTAGCGGCTGACTGATAAAGGCGGGCCTGAAATCAGCAGGATGACCGGTAGATTTCAGGGTACTGCCGGCGGCAAGGTGTAAAGTGACGTGGCTTTTCAGCATCAGCGGACCGCTGATCCATTCACCGGCAGGCAGGGTGACAACACCCCCTCCCTGCTGATGACACTGGTCAATAGCCTGTTGCAGGGGCACGGTAACCCTGTTTGTCCCGGCAGAAGGGGTAAACAGACAGTGGTGACTGGCCACAGCGGCGCAGGCGGAACCCAGCGGTGCCAGTACGGATACACTGATAACGCCGGACAGTGCCAGCAAACGGCGGTTTATTTTGGTCAATGACATAGATTTTCCTGAAAAAATTGGCCCGGAAAGTATCAGGATCTATCATTTATCGCTGCGCGGCAGGCTGCCAGAAAATAAGCGTTTCGGAATGTGCACAGTGTTTACTGGCTGACACAATTGACCGCCGGGGGCGGGGGAAAGAATACTGAAGTCCGGCCTCCGCACAAGAGGCCGAAAACATTACTCGCCCAGTACCTGACGTACACAGGATTTGAAGATTCGGACGCCGATAGCCAGCGCATCGTGGTCAAAGTGCATATCCGGATGGTGCAGACCGGGGGTCAGATTAGCTCCCAGTCCCCAGAAGCCACCTTTGACCTGCGGGCAGAGACGAAGGTAATGGAAGAAGTCTTCGCTGCCGGGGGTTGTTCTGGCGGGCTGCAAAGCTGCTTCGCCCAGTTGCTGGCAGATAGCCTGGCTGATAATTCCGGTGGCATCTTCGTCCAGAATAGCCGCCGGCATCTGTTTCAGGATACTGATCTCCACACTGGCCCCGAGTGCGTCGGCACTGCCTTGCAGCGCAGCGGTGACTTTTTGTTTCAGTTCGTCCATCGGTGCATTTTCTGCTGAACGCAGATCCCAGCATACCCGCGCCTCAGAAGGGATGGAGTTTGTGACCCCCGCATCGCACAGGAAACGGGTAGCTTTGGCACTGAAGGTCAGGGACGGTGACAGATGAATACTGTTTACCGCCTGCACTGCCTGTACCGCTGCATCCAGGGCGTTCACCCCGAGATGCGGGCGCGCAGCATGGGCTGATTTTCCGGTAAATACGGCTTCTACGGTCGCAGAAGCTGAATAGTACATGGCAGCAACCGCCTGGCCCATCGGACATTCTTCCACCGGACGCAGATGGAAACCCAGCAGCATATCCACATTCTCCAGTGCACCGCCTTCTACCATCGCAATCGCCCCGGTCCCGAGTTCTTCGGCGGGCTGAAACAGGATCCTCAGCTTACCTTTTCTGACCAGGCCTTCGCGCAGGATCTCTTCTGCGGCAGTCAGCACAACTGAAGAGTGACCGTCATGGCCGCAGGTATGGCGAGCGACGTGCTGCCCGTCAATAATATGCCCCAGGGCATCCATATCGGCCCGCAGTGCTAATACCGGCCCGGGGTTGTCACTGTCCAGTTCAGCGATAATACCGGTGGTGCCGTTAATGTTACGAGTAACGTTAAATCCTGCGGTTTCGAGGGCCGACGCAATGTAGGCGGAGGTTTTAAATTCTTCGAAGCCCAGCTCCGGAATTTCATGCAGCACACTAAAGTGCTGTAAGGTACGTGACATATTTCACTCCTTGATCTTTTCGGTCAGGCCGGCGCACTCAGGCCGGCCGGGACGATGTAGTTATAGTTTCAGGCAATAAAACGCATAATCAGCATCGAGATCACCGCGTTGATAACACTGGCCAGCATCAGTAACGGCCAGTATTTCTTCGGGACGTCCGCCACCCCCAGCAGACGGCCCATATATTGTAACTGGGAACCCATCAGAAAAATGGCGGGGATCAGTATGGTGATCTGTGCGGGATCTAAGGTGCCTTTAGTCAGCAGGCTGACGGCGACGCCGGTACCTGCTGACGAAGAGAGCCAGGCGGTAAGCAATACGGTCACTGCTTCACCGGGCAGACCAAAAACCCCCATTACCGGCGCAAAAAGATGGCCGATAAACTGCATAATCCCGAGCAGATTGAGCATTTCGGCAATAACATAGGCCATCACCACATTTGGCATCAGATTGTTGATGGCGATATTGAAGCCTTTACGGGCCCCGATAACAAAAATATCAAACGGGTTGCTACGGGCAGACAATGGATTACTCATGGATAAAATCCTTTTTACAGACCGTGTTTAACGTCATTCTGACCAGACCTGCGCCGACAAATTTCAGTACAAACATCAGTAATAACGGAACAATTAGCGGGGTTGTCAGTGAGGCAAACAGTGCAGAACCAATCGCGAAATAATTATTAATCAGACCGGCCCCTGAATACTGCCAGGCCCCCATGATCACGACGTGTTTACGGGTAATTTTTTGACTGTCATACAGCTCTTTACTTAATGCTGCTCCGGCATCGGTACTCTGTAAATCTGTGATCAGTGCCAGCCCGGTGTAGCCGGGCAAGCCAAGTAATGGTTTTAGTAATGGAGTCAGTAATTTATGGGCTGCACGGATCGCGCCGTAATAGGTAAATATTTCAAGTAAGCCAAGTGCCAGCATTACCGTAGGCACCAGCGACAAGGCAAACAGAAAACCGGCTTTCGCACCTAATCCGCCACTGCCGACAAAGGTCCCTGAACCACCGGCTTTCAGGGTACCGAAGGCTCCGCCGAGGGTGGTAAAATCGAATGCGCCCAGCCATTCCATCCCTCTGACGGTAATGATACCAACTTATTGATTTAGTGTATGATGGTGTTTTTGAGGTACTTTTGTGGCTTCCATTTCTGTGCGTT
>NZ_JAERJS010000059.1:0-6180 GCF_018257525.1 Tatumella sp. JGM130
CTTTCTATATCTTCATATATCTCTAATGAAGATATTCTTTCTTTTAGCATAACCATAGCGGTTTCTATATTCATGGTTAAATAATCAACGATTCAATTGCATTGAAGTCACTCATGCTGAGAAAGTTAGTTGATAAGAAATAGTCAACCTTTCCTTTTGCATGAGCGGCTCTGGAGTAACTCCCAGGAATGCTTACGATGGTTTTATATTTAAAACCAACTCCTACATGTGTGCGATCTATGTTAAATGAAACCTTATAGAATATTAGTGATGTTATATTGTTTTTCAGCCCATCTTTATTAAATGTATCACTTCGGATGTCAGGTTTATTTGGGGATTTTTTTGCAGTATATCTGGATAACTCTGGTGTTATAAAGTTCATTTCATGAACTGAATACTGAGTTTTGTTGTAAGGCGCAGTATTCTGAACGCAAATCAAACTAATTGAGTTAAATATATCCTTTGTTGATATGCTGGATACTTTTGCATGATTGAGTATTTCTGTTTTAATTTTTGGAAGCAATATATCATATGATTGCTTGCAATACTCATGACTATCGTCATCTATGACGTCAACAAGCATAAATGCTTTGTCTTTTGTCAGTATTAGACAATCGATGTACTGGTTTTTTACAGATTCAAATCCATATAAAGAATCAAAGTTCTCCATCCCCGGATGTTTTTGAGGGTCTAATGATGTTTTTTTATTTGATTCTTTTATGATAGGGAAGAAGCAAACCTTACAGTTTTCGTAATCTATCCAGTAACTGTTATTTTTTTTATCGCTAAAGTCTTCGGTTCTATCTACGATGTCTAACGCATTTTCTTCAGGCAATGATGGTATTTTTTTAAATAATCTAGTGAGATCCTTGTTATTTATATGAATGCTGTAAATTGCTTTGTTATTAATAGTTAGTATGGATAATGCATATTTCTTAATTTCTTTAAAAACTAAGTCGAATGATGTGGGATTGTTTTTCTTAAGTTCATTGAAACTTACACTCAACTTCTCGTAGGTAGATCTCCGACTATTGCTCATCATCTTTTCTAGCTGATGATGTTTCAGAAACTCGCGAATGAAATCCCAGTTACCCCGCATCGAAAAAAGAAAGATAGCACTCTGTTCTTGCTCATTTAAAACGTCAATGAGCATGTCTTCATTAGATACAACTCCAGCAATAGCAACAGCCTTCATCCTTCAGTACGCCTTATTTTTATATGATTGCACTGAAACAAGCCTATATCAGATAACAGCTCTTTTCTATGGTTCGCTTTTTTTAAATGCCATATCGGTATATAACATTAACCATATACTTAACAGCCAGTACACACGGAGTCCCCTCTACCGAGGTGTCACCGTGACTGGTTCAGGGGGCTCGCCGCCCCCCGAAACCCCCGGCATCCACTGCGAAAAATTCTCACAGTGGTGCGAATTTTTTCTCAGCGGAGCCTATGGAAAAGCGAACAAAAGAGATCAAAATCCGTATGACCGAGACTGAGCATCAGCGCCTGCTTGAACGGTGTGACCGTCGTCATCTTGCAGAGTGGTTGCGTCAGCTTGGTCTGGGAGAACAGACATCACGTCAACGGCCAGTTCCTAAAGTTGCGCCTGAGCTTCTTCGTCAGGTCAGTGGCATGGGCAATAACCTTAACCAGATCGCTCGGCGCCTGAATCAGTCCGATTCTTTGACGCCTTCTGAGCGTATTTCACTGCTTTCCATCCTGAACAGCCTCGACCGTCAGCTAGGGGAATTACTGGAGCAGTATCGTGATCGTTAAAATCCATTCCCGCGGGGCTGGTTCTGGCAGTGGTCCGGTTGATTACCTGCTGGGAAAAGACCGTCAGCGAGAGCAGGCCACTGTATTACGGGGTGACCCTGATCGTGTATGCGAGCTGATAGACAGCTGTGATTTTACCCGTTCGTATACCTCCGGCGTGCTGTCTTTTCAGGAGCCGGATATTGCCGACTCTGAGAAATCCCGCCTGATGGACGAGTGGGAACAGACCCTTATGACGGGATTAGAGCGTGATCAGTACAATTGTCTCTGGGTAGAGCACCGCGACAAGGGACGGCTTGAGCTGAATTTTGTTATCCCGAACATCGAATTGCAGAGCGGAAAACGGCTGCAACCCTACTTTGACCGCGCCGATCGCCCCAGAGTTAATGCGTGGCAGACCCTTACCAACGACCGCCTCGGATTACGTGACCCAAATGACCCACTTAATCGCCGCCCGATGACGCAGGCCAGCGACTTACCCCGCGACAAACAGCAGGCCGCAGAGAAAATCACCGCCGGCCTGATGAACCTGATGCAGCAGGGCGAGATCCGCGGCCGCCAGGATGTGATTAAGCAGCTGGAGCGTTATGGCCTGAGTGTGGCGCGGGAAACTAAAAACAGTATCAGCATTGCCGATCCGGACGGCGGAAAAAATATCCGGCTGAAAGGAATGATTTATGAGCGAGATTTTAAATTTGGCGAAGGGCTTCGAGGAGAAATCGAAGCAGCAGGCGCAGGATACCGAGCAGAGCGTGAAGCGCGAGTTCGAGAGGCTGGAAACGTCTATCAGCGAGGACTTGAAATCAAGCTCGCAGAGCATCAGCAACGCTATCCGCGAACAGAACGACCAACTGACGGGCATAGTCAGATATTCCCTCCTGAGCGCACTGGGCTGGATATTCCTGTTCGCCGCGATGCTGATCATGATACTGGGCGGGATAATCTGGTATCAGGGAACGGTCATCACTTCCCGCCTGAACGAAATGGACAGCTACAGCCAGCAACTGGAGAGCCTGAAAGCCCAGAGCGGCGCAGGGGTAGCGATTTACAAGGACGACAAGCAGAAGAATACCTATCTTGTGGTACTGCCGAAGAAAGCGCATGGCACCGAGACCTACACATCGACAGCCGGAAACACCGTGATGAAGTACACCGCGAAATAACCCCGTTAGACACCACAGAAACGCCACAGCATGCTTTTATCACTGAGGACAAGCAAAACCATGACCGAGATGGAAAGGCAGCTTCTGAGCGCCTTGGAAAGCTTACAAACAAGCTACGAACAACAGCAGCAGGCGTGGCAGGACAGTTACATCAGCTTGCAACGCATGTTCGAGACTACCTCACAGGCACTGGAGCGCAACGACAGGGTATGTCTGAACTTGAGCAATCAGGTGAACGCCTTGCACGAACAGGTCGAACGCTTGAGCAGCGATCTGAGCCGATTAACACGATCGTAAAGCAGCAAGAACGGCAGTTACAGCAGGAGAAGCAAGCAACCCGCTATCGAGGTCAGTCCATGTAACGGCTGATGGCACAGAAAGCGGCTTTCCAGAGTGTACCTCTTGGTGTACATTGTACATTAAAAGATACAGGAGACAGCCGTGAGTCACGCGATTGAGTTTATCGAGACAACGATGTTTACCCGTCAGATAAAGCAAATCGCCACGGATGATGAACTCAAAGAACTCCAGAAAGAGCTTATCGAGTCACCGGAAAAAGGTGACCTCATCCAGAAAACGGGCGGTCTGCGAAAGATCAGGATGGCGACGGGGAATCAGGGAAAAAGCGGCAGTGCGCGGGTGATTTACTTCCTTGCTACCGCTGAGGTGATTTATCTGGTAATGGCCTACCCCAAAAGCACCAAAGACAGCATCACAGACGCAGAGAAAGCCGAACTGAAGAAGCTGACCCAACGACTGAAAGACGAGGTGTAACATGAGTTTTTTTGACGAGCTGAAAGCCTCTCTGGAAGAGGCCGTTGAAATCAAAAACGGAACCAAAGTCCCCGCCCGAGTGACCCGCTACGAGCTGGCAGATGTCAGGGCTATCAGGGAAAACCTGAATATTACTCAGAGCGAAATGGCGAAAGTACTGGGAACCAGCCTCGATACCATCAAAAGCTGGGAAACCGGACGGCGTAACCCGACCGGTCTGGCCGCAAAAGTGCTGGCCACCATTCAGGCTAACCCAAAGTTTTTTGATGAACTGGCGGCGCATTAAGCTGATGTGACAGAAGAAATTCGACAGGCGAGGCCGTTCGCGTGTAACTTTAACGGCAGCAGAAAAAACGAAGCCCCGGAAATCATGAACTATCTTGGCGGATGAGCATGATTACCAGGGCCAGGTACGAAACCTAAGAAGGATATTAGCACATGAACCGTGCCATACAACAGCCCGCCATAAGCGCAGGGCACATTGCGTAACGCAGCACTCGAACTTTTCAACGATCGCTTACCGCATAAACCGTACTTCTCGGATGATTTGCACTTTGGTGTCCGCATCGCAGGGAAAGAACGCGCTATTCTGGCTAAATATATCCAGTTCAATCAGCCTCACGCCATGTTCTGGCTGGGATTTGACGTTGACCGCATCGGCGCCGCCATTGACTGGAGCGACCGCAACGCTCCCGCACCTACACTGACCATCACCAATCCAGAAAACGGACATGCGCACCTGCTTTACGCGCTGGAAACCTCGATACGTACCGCGCCAGACGGAAAAATGAAGCCATTACGCTACGCAGCTGCCGTAGAGAACGCGCTACGTAAAAAATTGGGCGCTGACACGGGCTATTCGGGGCTAATTTGTAAGAATCCGAACCACAGTCACTGGAAAATTGCCGTATGGCAGCCTGAACTCTACACGCTGGACTGGTTAGCCGACTCACTCGACCTGAACGCCGCGAACGACAAAGAAATTGTCGCCGATTATGGTTTAGGCCGTAACTGCACCCTGTTCGACAAAACCCGCAAGTGGGCATACCGCGCTATCCGTCAGGGCTGGCCTGAGTATGAGCAGTGGTTACAAGCCTGCTATGAGCGCACAAACGCTTATAACCTGCAATTTGCAGTGCCGCTGGATGAAAATGAAGTCAGAGGAATAGCTAAAAGTATTGCCAAATGGACGAGTAAAAATTTTAGTCATGAGTCATTTCATGAGTATGTAAAAATGACACACAGCTCAGAAATTCAAAAAAAACGTGGGGCTCTAGGTGGAAAAGTAAGTAAGGGGGGCGGAAGAAAGAAAAACCCTAGTTCAGTGGAGTCCCTTGCTCCTTGGGAAGAGCAAGGGATTAGTCGTCGAACATACTATCTTCGCAAGTCTATTTCTCTGGAGAGTAATTAAGATATATTGGGATGTGAATCACTCTGTAATCATTACCACTAACCCCATGATTATGTGTGGTTATTTTTATATTGTGATCATTGTCAAAGCACTCTTCTTTTGAAATGTTTGAACTCCTTGATTTTAGTTCCATCATCCACTTTGACATGAAATTATTAACTTTCTTTTGCCCACAATATAGAATTAACCCACCTGATTTTGAATTTGCACCACTTATTGAATATCGTGTCATTAGTTGAGTGAATCCATCATAAACCCATTGGTAGTCTGTTGCTTTTTTTGCTTCACCGAGCCATTTATTAGAATCTAACTCAATGATTATATCGCAGTGACCGCCATTATTGGATTCTCTACTTACCTTTAAACCGAAAACACTATATCTGTTTAATATGTGCAAAAGAATATCAGAATAGGCATCTTCAGATGTATCTTCGTATTTTAAATGGTTTCTAGATTCTGCCATGGATACGGACGCATCTACAACTAACTCATGAACTAGGTTTTCAAAAGCACTCCACCTAGACCGTGCCACTCTAAATTTAGTTAGGAGCTGATAAACTCTCAATTCATCAGGAGATGCATCAGATAAATTATCTAGTTGAAAGCTTATCATTGATCCCGCCAATTAATATTATCTGTATATGCATCATTTATAACGAATGTCGGAAATATAAAATCATTGTAATCATATATGAGCTGATCAGGGTTTTTGGGGTTTTGTAAGTAACCTGTTGTATACGCATCAGCCATGTCATCATTACTGATCTCAATAGGTTCATCGTGATCATCGATTATCAATAGGTATTCAAGCTGAAGAAATTCTATATCTGGGTGAGTAAGTAAAGTGATTAATTCAATGTGACTCAAGATTATGTTGTTGTTTTCTATGATTTTTTTTATCATTCCCATAGATAAGACAATGCTTTTAGGGTTCTCGTTCAAGCTGAAGGCAGCCCTAGCGAACTTTAAAGTATCACTTTCTATATCTTCATATATCTCTAATGAAGATATTCTTTCTTTTAGCATAACCATAGCGGTTTCTATATTCATGGT
>NZ_JAERJS010000005.1:0-156429 GCF_018257525.1 Tatumella sp. JGM130
TGGCATATGGATACCGGGATAATGAATACTTCTTCCTGAAGATAAAAGCAGCGTTCCCCGGTAAAACGCGATGAACCTTTTTTTAAAGGTGTTCCGGTTGGCCCGCTGATTGCGGCAGGGCTGGTCTCGTTACTGTTTTTTAAATAATAACTCAAAAATCCAGTTAATTTTATTAGATAACAATACCTTAAATTTTTTTAATTTTCTGTTTGTGGTGTCCGGCAGTGTGCGGAAACCCCGGGCAGGTGTGGTGATAAATAACTGAAGCAATGAGCAGGAGTATAAAAGTGAGACCAACCAGTCTGGCTTTAATTATCGGGTTCTCGGTGTTTTCGGGGGCAGGGGTGCAGGCCGCTGACCATCCTCCGGCATCGTCGATAATTGAGCAGGGAAAATATTTATCCGTGGCCGCTGATTGCGGAGCCTGCCATAACTCACCCCATGACGGAGCACCGATGGCCGGAGGCTATGCGATTGCCTCGCCGATGGGGAACATTATTGCCAGTAATATTACCCCTTCAGTAACCGACGGGATCGGCCATTATACGGAAGCCCAGTTTGCCAGGGCGGTGCGTCAGGGGATTAACGCCCGCGGTGACCACCTCTATCCGGCAATGCCCTATACCGCCTACAGTAAACTGACGAATAGTGATATTCATGCGCTGTATCAGTACTTTATGCATGATGTTCCTGCGGTGAATATTGCCGTACCGGCAACAAAACTGCCTTTCCCGTTTTCCATCCGCAGCAGTATGGCCATATGGAATATGCTGTTTGCCGGTGGCCAGCCTTTTACACCGGACAGCCGGCAATCAGCACAGCTGAATCGCGGTAATTATCTGGTCAACGGGCTGGCGCACTGTGATGCCTGCCATACACCACGTAACTTCCTGATGGGGCAGAAAAATGATCAGGCCTTATCCGGCGGACAGGTGGGCAGCTGGTATGCGCCGAATATCACCTCTGATAAGACCGCCGGTATCGGCAGCTGGACCGATGACGAACTGGTTCAGTATCTGAAAACCGGACATGTCGCGGGTAAAGCACAGGCCGCCGGGCCAATGGCGGAAGCTATTGAAAACAGCCTGCAGTATCTGAGTGATGAGGATTTACGGGCGATAGTTCTCTGGCTGCGTCAGGTGCCGCCTTCCACGGCAACTGCTCTCACGTCTCGCTTTACTCAGGGGGCAGCTTCTGACAGTGAAGCTGCACTGCGTGCTACTGAGCATCCGGATGCCGGGTGGCAGATATTCAGCAACAGCTGTGCTAACTGTCACCAGGCGAATGGTGAAGGCAGCCAGTTTTACCCGTCGTTATTTCATAACAGTGCGACCGGAGCGGCACAGCCGGACAACCTGGTTGCCACCATATTGTTCGGTGTCCGCCGTCATACGGGTGATCAGTATGTGGCAATGCCTGCCTTTGGCCCCGCCGCCTCTTTTGCCGACCGGCTGACTGATCAGCAGATCGCTGCGGTGGCCAATTACGTTCTGAAAAATTACGGTAACGCGGCACTGACAGTCACTGCTGACCAGGTGAAAACCCTGCGTGAAGGCGGCCCAACACCGGCGATTGCTTACCTGTCTCATCCGGCGATACTGACGGCGGGGGCCGTTATTCTGGTGCTGATTCTGCTGCTGATCGTGAGTGCATTACGCAGAAGGGGGAAACATGTCCGTAAATAATCATCCATCGGCTATCTCCCGCCGCCGCCTGCTACAGGGAATGGGGATTTTGTCGGTGGCGGGGTTGTGTGGTTCGTTATTTCCTGCGGTACGCGCTGCCGCGGCTGAGTTACATGACAGCGGATTTATTCCGCTGTCCGAATTTCTGGTTAACCGCCGGGTAAACCCGCTACTGGCTGCGCGTTATTACGATGCGCTACATCGCCATGATGATCAGTTTCCCCGGAAGCTGGCACTGTTGCAGCAGGATATCCAGCCGGGAAAATACCGGAATATTGACCCGTTTTTGCAGCATAATCCCGTCGGGTCGGATCTGCGGCAGGCGGCAGCGCAGATCATTTCTGCCTGGTATACCGGGGTGGTCGGAAGTAACGACAAACCGGAGCTTATCGCGTATGCAGAAGCGATGATGTATCTGCCTGCCCGCGGCATTCTTGTGGTGCCAACCTATGGCAGTGGCCCGCTTTCCTGGGCCGCTGTTGATAATAAACCCGCATACCAGGGGCCGGCCGTATGAGTCAGAATAAAAAAGATGCAGATGTCATTATTATTGGTTCCGGTGTGATGGGAGGGCTGCTGGCGACGCAGCTGTCTGGTGCCGGAAAATCGGTGATTATTGTTGAAGCCGGTCCGCGGGTGACCCGCCAGCAGATTGTCGACCGGTTCCGGAATTCGCCGTTTAAAATGTCTCTGACCAATATGAAGCTGCAGGGGGTCGGGTCGCCGTATCCCGATTTGCCTTATGTCCCATCGACTTACGGAGACTACTTACAGCAGATGGGGCCGGTAAAATACCCGACTAAATATCTGCGGGTGGTGGGCGGCACCACCTGGCATTTTGGCTCGGCATTATGGCGGATGATCCCGAACGATTTTAAATTACAGAGCCTGTATGGTCACGGCCGGGACTGGCCACTCGACTATGATGAACTGGAACCGTGGTATTGTGCAGCCGAATATGCACTGGGTGTTTCCGGGGTCGACGGGCAGGATGAAAGTGGCCATGGCGGGCATGCCTGGCCACCGCGTTCCAGGCCTTTCCCGATGCCAGGTCTGCCAACCAGTTATATGTTTGACCGGCTGAGTGAGCTATTAGGTAAGGGTGGCTACCACCCGGTACTGGAGCCTAATGGCCGGGCAACCCGGCCGTGGGGCAACCGCCCGGTATGTGCCGGGAACAACAACTGTAATCCGGTCTGTCCGATCGGGGCCAAATATGACGGGTCTATGCATATTGACCAGGCGGAACGGCTGGGGGCAACCCTGCTGGATAACTCGGTGGTCTATAAAATAGAGGCCGATGAGCAGGGCAGAATTACCCGTATCTGGTATAAAAAACCCGATGCTTCTGAGCATTCTCTGAGCGCAGACCTGTTTATTGTGGCAGCTTATGGCATTGAATCGCCTAAATTATTACTGATGTCGACCTCAGAAAAATACCCCAATGGTATTGCTAACTCTTCCGATCAGGTGGGGCGTAATCTGATGGGGCATACGGGTATCAGTATGAACTTTATGATGGCAGAGGATGTGTGGCCGGGTCAGGGGCCGACTGAGCTGCTGGTCTACCTGAACCATCGGGATGGCGAGTTCAGGAAAAAATTCCCGAGTTACAAAATCAAAGTCCGTAATACCGTACCGACGGCTGATTATGCCTCAGAGTTGCTCAGTAAAGGCGTACTGGGGAGTGAACTGGATGAACAGCTACGCACCCTGTCAGCCCGCTCGCTGAACTTTGCGATAGATTTTGAGACACTGCCACTGGCGCAAAACCGGGTGGTCCCGAGTAAGAGCAAAACGGATGCCATCGGTATCCCGTTACCTGAAATATCCTACAGTGTTACGGATTACTGGCAGGCGGGTAAGGAAGAAGGGCTAAAAGACTTTGCCAATTTTGCACAGTTACTTGGCGGGAAGATACTGAAAATTGATACGGGTTATCAGGACCGTCAGCACATAATGGGCACCACTATTATGGGCGATGACCCGGCAACTTCGGTGGTTAATGCCGATTGCCGGACGCATGACCACCCGAATCTCTATATTGCCGGGACCAGTGTTATGCCTTCAGCATCCTGTATGAACCCGACCCTGACCGGGGCCGCGTTAACCTTACGGCTGGCTGATCATTTGCTGAAAACAGTGCTGGTGTAATCGCGGGCTTTCTGACTGCCGGTAATGATTCTTCCGGCAGTCAGAAGTAGTTACATCAGTTTGTTCAGGGCCGCATATTGCAGCAGCATAATTGTTTTAGCGTCATTAATTGACCCGCACTGCATTGCGGCTAATGCGTCGCTGAAAGACATTTCCAGCACTTCAAGGTCTTCGCCTTCCTCAGGCAGTCCGCCTCCGTCACTGACCTGATCTCCGGGATGATATTCCGCGATAAACAGGTGTAATTTTTCGGTGACCGATCCCGGGCTCATCCATGCTTCAAACACTTTTTCGATATTGTTGATCCGGTAGCCGGTTTCTTCTTCGGCTTCTTTACGGACCCGCTCTTCGGGATGTTCACCTTCCAGCAATCCTGCCGCGACTTCAATTAACATACCATCGCTGCCGTTGATAAAGGCCGGAAGCCTGAACTGCCGGGTCAGGATCACGGATTTCCGCTGACGGTTATATAACAGCAGCGCTGCACCGTCACCGTGATCGTAAGCTTCGCGATGTAATCGCTGCCAGGAACCATCATGACGTTGAAAATCAAAAGTATATTTTTTCAGTAAGTACCAGTCATCAGATAGTGTCTGGGCATCCACTATCCGGACTCTGTGATTGGCTGAGTTCACTACCGGGCCTCCATCGGGTCATTCTGACGTCTGATCATCATGTTTATCGGTCAGCACAACGGCTCTGCCTGATACAACAGGATAGTTTATCGGAAAGTCAGTGTAATGGGGGACGGGAAAATATCATAAGGAAAGGCTGCGCAGGCAGCCTTTCGCGGGGCAGGATCAGAAGTTAATATTCGCGCTCAGACCGCCAACAAAGGCATTTTTCACCCGGCTGACGGCGCCGGGCGCGGTGACGAGCTGCAGATTCGGACGAACCTGTAACCAGCGGGTGGCCTGGACGTTGTAATAGACTTCATAGTCATATTCCGCACCGCTTTGTACCGGCAGATAGGTCGGGCTGTTATAGCTGTTTACACCATAAAAGTGGTTTTCATCGCGTAACATCCGGGTGTAGCTGGAGTTGACATGAATACGCGCCGCACCGACACCAATTTCATCTTCCGGACGGGCATCAAACGGCCCTTTCCAGGTTAACGCAATCGCCTGGTAATTATCTGTTTTAGACGTTTTATGGTCATTCATCACGGCCTGAACCGTCAGGGTAAGGCCACGGTTAACGCTGCCGTGCCAGCTGGTCAGTTGTTGTTGCGCCACCAGATAGCCGCCATAGGCATGTGCCGTATCATGGTAGCCTGCGTTACGCCATGAACCATAGACATTGTCATTGGCTGAAGAGTAGTAATAACCCAGACGGTAATTACCCGGCAGGTTATCTGCGCCCAGTTTCGGGGTCCAGCCGAGTTCCACCGGCACGAGATTACCCACCGTCGGGCTGAATTCCAGGCGGAAGCCATCTCCGCGATCATAGTTATACGGGTTCTGGTTGTAGAAACCGACCTGCATAAATACCGCAGGGGTGATATTCAGTTTAACGCGGCCACCCCACTGTGATACGGGCCAGTTATACCAGTGGTCACCGCGCCAGTTACCTGCCTGGCCATTGCCGAATGCCAGGTTCTGGAACTTACTGTCAATAGTGTCGAAGTCTTCAGCCACGGTCAGACGACCTGCTTTGACATCCAGCATATGATCAAAAAATCCTTTACGTAACCAGAACTGAGTAAGGCGCCACGTCTGTCCGCGGCCATAGACTTCCTGAACGGAAGACAACATACCAGTGCGCGGATCGCCTATCTGGTCTGACAGATTTTTACCGTCACGATTGGTGATGGTCATCTGGAATTCTGCATCATTCCAGTTAAGCAGTTTCTGCAGGTCGAGGTTAACGCCAAAACCCCATTGGTCACTGTAACGGGCAGTGGTTGCCGTGTGATAGCCACCTGCCAGATTAGATGCCGATTCCATGGTGTAGTTGACCTGGAAATCCACACCTTCCTGCTTCAGTTGCGAGCGGGTTCCGCCCCAGTCACCAAACATCCATGGTGATGCCGCACTGAAGGCATCAGCGGCAGAACTGATTGCCGGATAAGCCGATGCACCCAGAATAATCAGGCTTAATAGCATGTTTTTTTTCAGGGGGCTGCGCACTGCGTTATATTTGGTCATGATAGTTATTCTTATTAAATATCGGGAGTTTTACTGTATGAGTCAGGCCGTTAATTGTTTTGGAATATCGTGCTGAGAATAATTGAATTATTCAAATTTTAGATATGGTCCACAAAAAATCTGATGACAACAGCCTGCGGGCATAGAGCAGATAACCCCGTACTATAGGATTTTAATAATATTTTTCTGTTCCGGAGCCGCCGTGCAGAGACTGTTTCTGTGCCGGAAACGGGCTGCACTATACAGTAAAAATGACAGTAATAAACAATAAAGTTAATTTATTGTTACTTTTTTTACTGTTTAATGTTTATGAACCTCAGGTGTTTAATTCCTCGCGAAACCGAAAATTTACTCTGTACTGATAAATTTGTGGCTAACGGATTTTTTACCCGATCATTTGAAATAATTCGTTTTTTTTCATTGTGTTATAAACTTACCATTCACACTCATCTATAGATATTGAGTGCTGTCAGCGGGAAAAAAAAAGATAAAGTATTATTTTTTAAAGTTTTTTAATCTGAATTACCGGAAAGTATTGTTTTTATAACAGGCATGCATTAATTCTGAATAGTTACAAGTGTCTTAATGTTTTTTTGTGATTTACCTTGAAATAAAACACCGAAATCACCGAGAAAATGCTTTCTTGGTCTGAAAAAATCAGGTACATTTTCTGATGTAGGGTACAGAGGTAAGATGTTCTATCTTTCAGACCTTTTACTTCACGTAATCGGATTTGGCTGAATATTAGCCGCCCCGTTCACTCAGGTGAACGGGGCGTTTTTTATTGGAATAATTATTGCGGAAATATCCGGATAATACCGTCAGGGAAAGATTAACTTTCTTCAAAACCTTCGGCAGTAATAGAATACGTACTGAACCAGTTATCCAGTTTCTGAGTTAATTTATCGACGCCTAATTTCTTCAGCGAGGAGAATAACTCAATCTGTACATCCCCATCGAATTTCTGGCTCAGTTCGCGTACCAGGTTCAGTTGTTTTTTTCTGGCACCCGATGCCAGCTTATCGGCTTTGGTCAGTAACACCAGTACCGGAATATGGCTGGTGACCGCCCACTGTACCATTTGCTGATCGAGCTCTTTCATCGGATGACGAATATCCATTAAAACCACCAGCCCTTTCAGGGAATCACGTTTTTGCAGATACTCGGCTAAAGCGCGCTGCCATTTGAGTTTCATCTCTTCCGGAACTTCGGCGTAACCATAGCCGGGCAGGTCGACCAGCCGGATGCCGTCGGCAACTTCAAACAGGTTGATTAACTGGGTCCGGCCCGGTGTTTTACTGGTACGTGCCAGCGATTTCTGGTTAGTTAAGGTGTTTAATGCGCTTGATTTTCCGGCATTTGAACGTCCGGCAAAAGCCACTTCCACACCACTGTCGGTGGGTAAGTGGCGGATATCAGGGGCACTGGTAACAAAATGGGTAACGTGATAATTCCATCCAGACAAGGTCGAACTCCGCATCATTAATTCAGGATAATAACCGCAGTATACCTGTTATAGCAGGAAAGTGCCTGTACCCTGAACCGGGTACAGTCGGCAACAGATCGGCGGTTAGCTGTGTCAGTCATTACTGAAATCATCACAGGGATAGGTGAATTTATTTTAAAGATCATCAGGGAAATATGATCTGACAGACAGAATTATAGTTTGCTGATTGCAGAATCTCAGAGATCGACTACATTACTTCTCACTCAGGACGAGACTCAGGGACTTCATCGCTCAGGGAACGGATGACGGGCACAACCTGCCACGGAACAGGCAGCGGGACGAAATACCTCTGATGGATAAGATAAGTATCTTACCCGGACGTGAGATACACAGCTTTCTGTTATGCAGAAAGTCAGAAATGAGCGACAGCGATAGCTGTCGCTTTTTTCTTGTGCTGGTTTCTGCTAGATTTCGCCGCAATTCTATACTAAAGAAAAACAGTTGAGACTGAACACCATGAAACAACCCGCCAAATCCCCCCGGGGTAAGTCCGCCGATAAACGTAAAACACGTGCTGAACTGAATATGGAAGGCCGTGACCGCCAGCGTCAGAAAAAACGTAAAGGTCTGTCATCGGGTAACCGCAGCAACCCTGATGCGCAGCAGAGCGCAGGTAAACGCAGCGGTAAACAAGCCGCTGATCCGCGTCTGGGCAGTAAAACGCCGGTGCCGTTAGTGGCAGCAGGGCCGGTTGCTGCAAAGCCGGCACTCAAACCCCGTGAAGCTGCACCGGCACTGAGTGCCCGTGATGAGCTGGACGCTCTGGAAAATAACCCGCGCCTCGATGCGCTGCTCGACCGGCTGGAAAACGGTGAAAAGCTGGCGACAGACGATCAGGCATGGCTGGACAGTACTCTGGATCGCATCGAAGTATTGATGGAAAAACTGGGTATTGATCTGGACGATGGCAGCGCAGCAGAAGATCCGGAAGCGGAAGAAGATATGTACCGCTTACTTAAGGGCAACTAAGAGTGCTGACCGGACACAGGGCGTTACCTGTGTCCGAACCTGGAATATTTCATTATGTTTTGGCCGGGATCAATTTTTGCGCTGCTGTATGCGTGTTTTATCCTGTTGTTATTGGGTAAACTACGTCGCCTGTCCCGATTGAAATCGCGGTTAGGCCGCAGGCAACTTTCTCCGCTATCCGGCGCTACGCGAGCTTCTTTCAGACCCCGTCATCGAAAGGAGTGAATATGTCTTTACCACGCATTGAGTGGGATCAGTCACTCATCGAAAAATATAATTACTCCGGCCCTCGCTACACGTCTTATCCGACAGCACTGGAATTCGATCAGCACTTTACCGGACAACACTTTCTGCAGGCTGTTGAGCGTTATCCGCAACGCCCGCTGTCCTTGTATATCCATATTCCGTTCTGCCACCGGCTCTGTTATTTCTGTGGCTGTAATAAACAGGTAACCCGGCAGACGCATAAAGCTGACCAATACCTCGATAGTCTGGAAACAGAAATCCGCAGCAGGGCACCGTTGTTCAGAAACCGTCTTGTCACCCAGATGCACTGGGGCGGCGGAACACCGACATTTCTGACCCCCCGACAGATATCACGGCTGATGGCCGTGTTAAGGCAGCAGTTTACCTTTTCCCCTTCGGCTGAGATGTCGCTGGAACTGGACCCGCGGGAGATAGAGCTTGATGTCCTCGATCACCTTAAAGACGAAGGTTTTAACCGGCTGAGTATGGGGGTGCAGGATTTTAATAAACAGGTCCAGCGGCTGGTGAATCGTGAGCAGGATGAAGCCTTTATTTTTGCACTGATGGACCGGGCACGGGCTCTGGGGTTTGTGTCGGGAAATATTGACCTGATTTACGGGCTGCCTAAGCAAACCTCAGACAGTTTTGCGTTTACCTTACAGAAGGTACTGGAACTCCGTCCCGACCGCCTGAGCGTGTTTAATTACGCCCATATGCCGGAACTGTTTGCTGCTCAGCGTAAAATTCACCGTGCTGACCTGCCGGATGCAGCGCAGAAGCTGGCTATTCTGCAGGAAACTATCCACACCCTGACCACCGGCGGTTACCAGTTTATTGGTATGGACCATTTTGCATTACCGGAGGATGAACTGGCGGTAGCCCAGAGAAACGGGGTACTGCACCGGAATTTTCAGGGATACACCACCTGTGGTGATACAGATCTGCTGGGAATGGGGGTGTCTGCGATCAGTATGATCGGCGACAGTTATGCGCAGAACGAGAAAGTCCTGAACCAGTGGCACCAGCGTGTGGCCTCGCAGGGAAATGCCCTGTGGCGGGGTATCAGCCTCAGTAGCGATGATTGCCTGCGTCGTGACGTCATTAAGGCACTGATTTGCCAGTTCACCCTGAATTTCAGCCAGACAGAGCAGCAGTGGGGCATTGTATTTGAAGACTATTTCGCCGAAGACCTGCAATTACTGGCCCCGTTTATTGAGGACGGACTGGTTACTCTGTCGCAGCGCGAACTGCGGGTGACGGCCCGCGGACGTTTACTGATCCGCAATATTTGTATGTGTTTCGACCGTTATCTGCGCACCAGAGTCCGCCAGCAGCAATATTCGCGGGTGATTTAACCAAACAGCCTGCAGACAGTGCCTGCAGGCTCAGAGGGCGGACGCTATTCCATGCCCAGCTCTTTCAGTTTGCGGGTAAGGGTGTTCCTCCCCCAGCCCAGTAGTCTGGCTGCTTCCTGCTTATGTCCCTGGGTATAGCGCAGAGCTGTGGTCAGTAATGTCCGTTCCATTTCCGGCTGGGCTTCAGATAACAGGTTTTGATGACCGGAACGCAGAGCCCTGTCCGCCCACTGGGCCAGTAACGTTGCCCAACTGTCCGGAGAAGCCTGTAGCGGTGTATCCGGCGGGCTGGTTTCGAACAGCTCCGGCGGCAGGTCCTGTATCAGTACTTCCTGACCTGCGGCCATCACTGTCAGCCAGCGACAGGTATTCTCCAGCTGTCTGACGTTACCTGACCAGTGCAGCCGTGTCAGGGCTGCTTCCGTTTCCGGATGCAGGATTTTGGTTTCCACCCCGAGTTCCCGTGCTGCAACCTGCAGAAAGTAGTGTGCCAGCCGCGGAATATCTTCCCGGCGTTCACGGAGCGGGGGCAGGTGGATACGGATAACATTCAGACGGTGGAACAGGTCTTCACGGAATTTACCTTCCTGCACCCGCAGTTCCAGATTCTGGTGGGTTGCCGCAATAATCCGCACATCGACTTTTACCGGGGCGTAGCCACCGACACGGTAAAACTGTCCGTCGGCCAGCACCCGCAGTAAACGGGTCTGGACATCAAGGGGCATATCACCGATTTCATCTAAAAACAGAGTGCCGCCATCGGCCTGTTCGAAACGTCCCTGGCGCACGGCATTTGCCCCGGTAAAAGCGCCCTTTTCATGGCCGAACAGTTCAGATTCGATTAAGTCTTTGGGGATAGCGGCCATATTCAGCGCGATAAAGGGTGACTTTGCCCGCGGGCTGTGGCGGTGCAGGGCATGTGCCACCAGTTCTTTACCGGTCCCGGATTCTCCGTTAATCAGCACACTGATAGACGAACGGGACAGGCGGCCGATAATACGGAACACATCCTGCATTGCCGGTGCTTCACCGATAATATCCGTTGTCGGCCCGCTGACCGGCTGATTACGCGGCTGCTGCTGTTCCTGATAATGGCTGATGGCCCGTTCGACCAGAGCCACCGCTTCGTCGATATCAAAGGGTTTCGGCAGGTAATCGAAAGCCCCTTGCTGATAAGCGCTGACTGCCGCGTCCAGGTCCGAATGGGCGGTCATTATGATGACCGGCAGCATCGGATGGCGTTTTTTAATTTGTTTCAGTAACGCCAGCCCGTCCATACCCGGCATCCGGATATCGGACAGTAAGACATCCGGCGTTTTGGTGGCCAGCGCATCCAGTACTTCATCACCGTTTTCAAACGTTGTACAACTTAAACCGGCTCCAGTGAGCGCTCGTTCAAGCACCCAGCGGATGGAGCTATCGTCATCGACGATCCAGACTATCCCTCGTTGCATGGAAACCTCACTGGCGAATCGGCAGGAATATCGAAAATTCGGTATGTCCCGGCCAACTGTTAAATTCTATTTTTCCTGAGTGTTGATCTATCAGGCTGCGGGCAATGGATAATCCAAGACCGGTGCCTCCTTCACGTCCACTCACCATGGGGTAAAACAATGTGTCCTGCAGTTGCTGGGGGATCCCCGGCCCGTCATCTTCGATATCAATACGGGCTACCAGCCGGTAACGCACACCGTGCAGGGTCAGCTGAAACGCAGTACGGGTTCGCAGGGTAATAGTCCCGCCCTGTTCGCCTAAGGCCTGCAGGGCATTACGCACCACGTTCAGCAGCACCTGTTCAATCTGGTCCGGGTCATGGGCCAGCTCCGGTAAACTCGGATCATAGTCCCTGACCAGCGAAACGTTATCCGGTAACTCCATGGAGACCAGGTTAACAATACGCTCAGCAACCTGGTGTATGCTCTGGGTGACATGCATTCCCGGTTGCTGCGGGCCGAGCAGCCGGTCGACCAGATTACGTAACCGGTCGGCCTGTTCAATAATAACTTTGGTGTATTCGTTTAACGACGGGTCCGGCAGCGCCCGCGAGAGTAGCTGAGCGGCACCGCGCAATCCGCCAAGCGGATTTTTAATTTCATGGGCCAGTCCGCGCACCAGGTCACGGGCAGCAACCTGTTGTGCATGCTGTATTTGCTCCTGGCTAAGACGGCGCTGGTTATCCATCGGTGCCATTTCCAGCAGAATTTTCTCGCCCGGATACTGCTGGGCGGTCAGAGACATGATATGTGCCCGGCCATCAACCACAATCGTGACTTCGCTGTCCGTAAAACCGAGGCCTTGTTTCAGGCTGTCGAGCATCACCTCAATATTTAAGGAGAAGTAGCCGGTCAGGTCCGGAAGCGGAGTGCCGAACAGTTTACGGGAACTCTGCGCCAGCAACTGCTGGGCTGCCGGGTTCGCGTAATGGATCACCAGATGGCTATCGACCACTAACACACTGTTGATGAGAGAGTTGAGTATCTGCACGGCATCGGGCGGTGTGTTGGTTATCATGTGTTCTTCTCCGTATTCAGCCGCTAAAACCCTTTATTTTATCGTATTCTGACCTATAGTCTGGCGGGTATTAATGATTATTTCCGGACAATAAAAAGTGACTACAGCGGCGGTCACTGCCGCGGAGAGTGCGTTTACTGCTGAATTGGCGGAGAAAAAAGCCCATCCGGAGATGGGCTAATATTTTCCACGGCAACAACACTACAAGAGAGATTAAACGCTGTAGTAAAGTTCGAATTCTACCGGATGCGGCGTCATGCGTACGCGGTCATCATCTTCTTTGCGCAGTGCAATGTAAGCATCGATAGTATCATCAGTGAAAACACCACCACGGGTCAGGAAGCTGCGGTCTTCGTTCAGTGCATTCAGTGCTTCTTCCAGAGAGCCGGCAACCTTTGGAATTTCAGCTTCTTCTTCCGGAGGCAGATCATACAGGTTCTTATCCATCGCATCGCCAGGATGGATTTTGTTGATGATTCCGTCCAGGCCGGCCATCAGCAGTGCGGAGAAGGCCAGGTATGGGTTTGCTGCCGGATCCGGGAAACGGGCTTCGATACGACGTGCTTTCGGGCTGGCAACCACAGGAATACGAATTGATGCAGAACGGTTACGGGCAGAGTATGCCAGCATGACCGGTGCTTCATAACCCGGAACCAGACGTTTGTACGAGTTGGTGGTCGGGTTGGTCAGGGCGTTAATTGCTTTCGCATGCTTGATGATACCGCCGATATAGAACAGGGCAGTTTCAGACAGGCCGCCGTATTTGTCGCCGGAGAACAGGTTGTTACCGTCTTTAGACAGTGACATATGGCAGTGCATACCTGAACCGTTATCACCAAACATTGGTTTTGGCATAAAGGTGGCAGTCTTGCCGTAAGCGTGCGCTACGTTATGTACCACATACTTATAAATCTGAATTTCGTCAGCTTTTTTCACCATGGTGTTGAAGCGGGTTGCCACTTCATTCTGGCCTGCGGTGGCCACTTCATGGTGATGAGCTTCGACAACCAGACCCATTTGTTCCATGGTCAGACACATGGCTGAACGGATATCCTGGGCTGAATCGACCGGAGGTACCGGGAAGTAGCCGCCTTTAACGCCCGGACGGTGACCTTTGTTACCGCCTTCGTAGGCTTTGCCGGTGTTCCATGCGGCTTCGATATCATCGATAGCCACGTGAGAACCGGACATGGTGGCACCGAAACGTACGTCATCAAACAGGAAAAACTCTGGCTCAGGTCCGAACAGTACGGTGTCGGCAATACCGGAAGAACGCAGGAAGTCTTCGGCGCGTTTAGCAATAGAGCGCGGGTCGCGATCGTAGCCTTGCAGAGTGCCGGGTTCCAGGATATCACAACGAATGATCAGGGTCGGATCTTCGAAGAACGGGTCCAGGACAGCGGTAGTCGCATCCGGCATCAGCACCATGTCTGATTCGTTAATCCCTTTCCAGCCGCCGATGGATGAACCATCGAACATTTTGCCTTCTTCAAAGAAGTCTTCGTTAACCTGATGAGCAGGGATGGTGACATGCTGCTCTTTGCCTTTACTGTCAGTAAAACGCAGATCAACAAACTTAACTTCGTGTTCGTTCATCAATGAGAGAACGTGTTCAACGGACATACTCAACTCTCCTGCAATATTCATTGTTGTCGTGGTAGAGAACCTGTCCCGGGAAGAGATCACGAGGCGCCGTGCTTTTCCTGAACAATGTTCCAGACAGTCGTTCCAGCTATTTTGAAATCGTTGTCTTTTGCCTGCGAAATACAAAGCGAAAACTGTGCCAACTTTATATTTTTTCGTAAAACGGTGTACTGACGGGTTTCCTGTCCGGTTTCTGCGATGCACCGCGATGGCTCACTGCACCATTATGATCCATTGCCGGCCGCCGGTGTGCACTATTATAGTGCAACCTATAAAACACGGGCGACATTTGCACTAAAAATGAACGTTGTCCGCTTCGATAATCACCTATAACAAAAAGTCACTGAGAAAGTTTCAACGAATACTGTGAACATATTCAGTCTTTCGACTAATCCGTGTACAATAGCGCGCTATTTCTAATGCCTGAGGCAAAGCTGTGATCGAAAATTTGCGTAATATCGCCATCATCGCGCACGTTGACCATGGAAAAACGACCCTGGTTGACAAGCTGTTACAACAGTCTGGTACTTTTGATGCCCGTACTGAAGCAACTGAACGTGTGATGGACTCCAACGATTTGGAGAAAGAGCGTGGGATTACCATCCTCGCGAAAAACACTGCAATTAAGTGGAATGACTATCGGATCAACATCGTTGATACGCCGGGACACGCCGACTTCGGCGGAGAAGTTGAGCGCGTCATGTCGATGGTAGACTCTGTTCTGCTGGTAGTGGATGCGATTGATGGCCCGATGCCACAGACGCGCTTCGTGACCAAGAAAGCATTTGCTCACGGTCTGAAGCCCATTGTGGTTATTAACAAAATTGACCGTCCGGGCGCGCGTCCTGACTGGGTTGTTGACCAGGTCTTTGACCTGTTCGTTAACCTGGATGCGACCGACGAACAACTGGATTTCCCGATCATTTATGCATCGGCTATCCAGGGAATTGCTGGCGATGACCATGCAGAGATGGCTGAAGATATGACGCCACTGTATGAAGCTATCGTTAAGCATGTCCCTGCGCCAAACGTTGACCTGAATGGTTCGTTACAGATGCAGGTTTCTCAGCTGGATTATAACAATTACCTGGGTGTTATCGGGATTGGCCGTATCAAACGCGGTAAAGTCAAACCGAACCAGCAGGTGACGGTGATTGATGCTGAAGGTAAAACCCGTAACGGTAAAGTCGGTAAAGTTCTGGGCCACCTGGGTCTTGAGCGTATCGAAAGCACCGAAGCAGAAGCCGGTGACATTATTGCGATTACCGGTCTGGGCGAACTGAACATCTCCGACACTATCTGTGATCCACAGAATGTCGAAGCTCTGCCAGCACTGACTGTCGATGAACCTACCGTCAGCATGTTCTTCTGCGTAAATACCTCACCATTCTGTGGTAAAGAAGGTAAATACGTGACTTCACGTCAGATCCTTGATCGTCTGAAGAAAGAACTGGTTCACAACGTTGCGCTGCGCGTTGAAGAAACTGAAGATGCCGATGCTTTCCGTGTTTCCGGTCGTGGTGAACTGCACCTGTCAGTACTGATCGAAAACATGCGTCGTGAAGGTTTCGAACTGGCGGTATCTCGTCCGAAAGTTATCTTCCGTGAAATCGACGGACGTAAACAGGAACCTTACGAGAACGTGACCCTGGATATCGAAGAAACCCATCAGGGTTCGGTAATGCAGGCGATGGGTGAGCGTAAAGGCGACCTGAAAAACATGGACCCGGATGGTAAAGGTCGTGTGCGTCTGGACTATGAAATCCCAAGCCGTGGTCTGATTGGTTTCCGTAACGAATTCATGACCATGACTTCAGGTACCGGTCTGCTGTACTCAACGTTCAGCCACTACGGTGATCTGCGTCAGGGTGAAGTAGGTCAGCGCCAGAACGGTGTACTGATCTCTAACGGTCAGGGTAAAGCGGTTGCGTTCGCACTGTACAGCCTGCAGGACCGCGGTAAGCTGTTCCTGGGTCACGGTGCTGAAGTTTATGAAGGCCAGATCATCGGTATTCACTCACGTTCAAACGACCTGACCGTGAACTGCCTGACCGGTAAAAAACTGACCAACATGCGTGCTTCCGGTACTGATGAAGCCACTACCCTGGTACCGGCGATCAAAATGTCGCTGGAGCAGGCGCTGGAATTCATCGATGATGACGAACTGGTTGAAGTTACTCCGACTTCAGTACGTATCCGTAAACGTCATCTGACTGAGAACGATCGTAAACGTGCATCACGTGGCGGTAAAGAGTCTTAACCGGCCTGTGTCACAGTGATCCGTCTTACGGATAAAAGAGGCTGCAACCTGGTGTTGCAGCCTCTTTTTTTATGGGAGCCAAAAGAGTTATCAGCACCGCCGGCTGGCGGTTAGTGCCGGCGGGGCACTTTTTCCCTGCTGACTGCCCTGTTAACCCGGACGATTTGCCGCTACAGTGAATACACCACTCACGACCAGGGAGGCGACTATGCTCTATATCTTTGATTTGGGAAATGTCATCGTTGATATTGATTTTAATCGTGTTCTGGGCGTCTGGAGCCACTTAAGTGGCGTGCCATTAGCTCAGTTGCAACAGCGTTTTACCTTTGATCAGGCTTTTGAACAGCATGAGCGCGGTGAGATATCCGACCAGCAGTTTGCCGACGCGTTGTGCAAGACTCTGGGAGTCAATCTCAGCTATGCCCAGTTTACGGAAGGCTGGCAGGCGATTTTTGCCGGTGTCCGCGACGATACGCTGGCACAGATGCATGCCCTGCGGGCTGCCGGACACCGGGTGGTTATTTTATCCAATACCAATAACCTGCACTGTACGTTCTGGCCGCAACAGTATCCGCAAATTGAGCAGGCTGCCGATGCAGTTTATCTTTCTCAGCAGCTAAAAATGCGTAAGCCGGAGGCGGCTATTTATCAGACGGTGCTGGAAAAAGAAGGTTTCGCGGCCATGGATGCAGTGTTCTTTGATGATAACCAGGCCAATATTGATGCGGCACGTCAGGCGGGGATCCACAGTGTACTGGTCAGCGGACCGGAGAGTATCCGCCAGTGGTTTGCTGCTCCTGGGGTGTAATGCTGAATGACCGCCACCGGCTGCTGTAGCGGTGTTGTGCAGGGAGCTGAAAACGATGAAACGATGTTTAAAATCAGCCATAAGCTGGCTGGCGGTGCTCTGGCGCAGAATCGATGAAGACAATATGACGGTACATGCCGGTAACCTGACATTTGTCTCACTGCTGGCGCTGGTCCCTTTAGCCACAGTAGTGTTTGCTTTATTTGCCGCCTTTCCGGTATTTTCAGAGATCAGCGTGCAGCTGAAACACTTTATTTTCAATAATTTTGTCCCGGCAGCGGGGACGGTTGTCGAAGACTATCTCGAACGCTTCGTTTCCAATGTCAACCGGATGACGGCAGTCGGCGCTATCGGGTTGATCGTAACGGCATTACTGTTAATACACTCGATTGACAGTGCACTGAATACTATCTGGCGCAGCCCGAAACAACGTCCGCTGGTCTTTTCTTTTGCAGTTTACTGGATGGTACTGACTCTGGGGCCGTTACTGGCCGGGGCTAGTCTGGCGATCAGTTCCCTGCTGTTTTCTGCCCGATGGCTGAATGACAGCGGTGTCACCCATTTTCTGGAACCGGCATTAAGGTTGTTCCCGTTATTACTGTCGGTGCTGGCTTTCTGGCTGCTGTACAGTATCGTTCCCACCCGACAGGTGGCATCACGGGATGCGCTGGCGGGGGCGGCGGTCGCCGGCATGTTATTTGAAGCCGGAAAAAAAGCGTTTTCGCTGTATGTCACCATGTTCCCGTCATATCAGATGATTTACGGGGTCCTGGCGGTGATACCTATCTTATTTCTCTGGGTCTACTGGACCTGGTGCATTGTATTGCTGGGCGCTGAGATTACTGTATCCATTGAACATTACCGGCAGCTTAAACATGCTCCGCAACAAGAGTCAGAGGTTTCATGATTGCGTTAATTCAGCGGGTTACCCGCGCCAGTGTCACCGTCGACGGTGAAATTACCGGACAAATAGCCGCAGGATTACTGGTCTTACTGGCCGTGGAGAAAGATGATGACCAGGCAAAAGCCCGGCGTTTAGCTGAACGGGTGCTGGGGTATCGGGTATTCAGTGATCCACAGGGAAAAATGAATCTTAACCTGCAACAGGCCGGCGGTAGTCTGCTGGTGGTATCGCAATTTACCCTGGCCGCAGATACCCGGAAAGGGATGCGGCCGTCATTCTCCGGAGGGGCGGCGCCGGATCAGGCCCGTGAGTTATATCATTATTTTAGTGACCACTGTCGCCAGCAGGGGGTGAATACTGAAAACGGCCGCTTTGCGGCAGATATGCAGGTCAGTCTGGTTAACGACGGGCCGGTGACATTCTGGCTACAGGTATAGGTGAGTTGCTGGCGACGGCAGCCTCGCTATCGTCGTCAGGCCACAGGGAGGATCGGTTGATGTATCATTTGCGTGTACCCCGGACAGCACTGGAACTGGAACGTTATTTCCGGTTTCGCTGGGAAATGCTGCGTAAGCCCCTGCAACAACCCGAAGGCTCAGAAAGAGAAGCCTGGGATGCTACTGCCCATCATCAGATGGTGGTGGATGAACAGAATAATCCGGTGGCCGTCGGACGGCTGTATATCAACGGGGATTATGAAGCATCAATACGCTTTATTGCGGTAGACCCGGCCCTCAGGGGGAAAGGACTCGGTACCTTGCTGATTATGACGCTGGAATCTGTCGCCCGCCAGGAGGGCGTAAAACGAGTGACCTGCAGTGCGCGGGAAGATGCCATCGAGTTTTTTGCCAAACTGGGGTATATCAATCAGGGCGAAATTATGGCGGCCCGCACCACACCGGTACGCCACTTTCTGATGATTAAACCGATGGTCTCCATGGATGATATTTTGCACCGGGCGGACTGGTGCGGACAGTTACAGCAGGCATGGTATGACCATATTCCCCTGAGCGACAAAATGGGGGTCAGGATCCAGCAGTATACAGGGCAGCGGTTTATGACCACGATGCCGGAAGCCGGCAACCAGAATCCCCACCATACCCTGTTTGCCGGTAGTCTGTTCTCGCTGGCGACTTTAACCGGCTGGGGGCTGATCTGGCTATTGCTGCGCGAGCGTCACCTGGGGGGAAATATTATTCTGGCAGATGCCCATATCCGCTATAAAAAACCGATTACCGGCCGTCCGGCGGCGGTGGCTGATTTAGGGTCGTTATGTGGCGATTTAGACCGGCTGGCCCGTGGCAGAAAAGCCAGGGTCAGGCTGGATGTCTTGTTACAGGGCGATGATGTTACCGGGGCGGTGTTTGAGGGAGTCTATATTGTATTACCGGCAGATCCGTTACTGACACTGGAGCAGGGTGGCTCAGGAAGTGAGTAACGCCCTCAGCCCGGTCACCGCAGGGCGGTAAGCGGGCTGAGGGAGGGGTTACTGATTTTTTCCTGCAGACATATCGTACTGCTGACTGCCGGTTGCGGTGGTTACCCGCAGTGAGCCGCTGACGGACGGACGCAACGGAAGATCAGCCTGTAAGCTGCCGCGGGCATTGAACGTAATATCACCTTTCCCCGGCTCGCCGGTTACCGGCCATCCCCAGTCAGTAAACATACTCACCGGTACCGCCTGACCCCGCAGGCTGAGGCTGAAATCACGTGAAGGCAGCTGAGAAATTTCAGCATTGCCGATCACCGGCCCCTTATCGGCCAGCATTTTGATATCGCTGACACTGATTTTCTGCCCGTCCGCATGCAGCTTCAGCCAGGGGGCGCGGAGATCCCGGCGGTTAAAGGTCGCTTCTGCGGCCTGCCATTCACTGTCCCCTGACCAGATCCCCCACTGATGCTGACGCGCCAGCAGTAACTGATTTCCCGTGGCATGTAATGCCGTCATCTGAAACGGGAAAGCCGGATTGATATCAATGATCAGCGAGTTATCGATAGTCAGCTTATGCAGCATGACAGAGTCGAGCCATTCCGGCAGGGGAGACAACCAGAACTGACGCCAGTCCTGAGGCAGGGTGTATTCCAGCCCGTTAAATGACAGGTTATTCAGTGCCAGTTGCCGGGTATCCTTCAGCCATTCACCGTCAGCGGTCACTGTTCCGTTTACCCAATGGGTACTGAATTTATTGATCTTCAGCCCCTGCGGGGTCGCTTCCAGCTCAGCCTGTGGACGGGTCAGCGCGTAGTCCCGCCAGACGAACTCGTTTGCCTGCAGGGAGAGTGTGCCGTTTTCTGTCAGCAGATTATTTTGCGGTATCGCCGGATTACTGAGTTGCAGAGTGAAATCGGTCACTGCCCAGTCAGGGCCGACAATAGTGGCGTGGTTCACCGAAATCTGCCGCGGGCGGATATTATGTTGTACCAGTGGTGCCAGAAAGTCAGGCAGTGTCTGCTGTGTCTGAAAGCGGGTATTCTCCAGGGACAGCTGCCGGATTTGCCAGTGGCCCTCTTCGCGGGTCATTGAACCGGAAAAGGTTCCGCGTTCTGCGCTGCCGCTTATCGTCTGCAGGTTAATTTGCTGCGGGGTAACGCTTCCCGTCGCATCAATGGCAGTCAGCTGCTGCTGCCCCAGTGTCAGCCGGCCGATACCTGCGCGAAAACGGTAATCACTGCCCAGCATATGAGCCGGGTCAGGTTTCCACGGCGTAATATCTGCAGAGGTCTGGCTGGCCTGAAAACCAGGGGTATCATCAGGCTGCACAATACTGATATTGTTCAGGGATAAGCGGTTGGCCTGCAACGGGAATGCTGTGCCGGGACGGATATTGGCCAGATCAATTTCACCGTCAGTCAGGGTCAGACTGTCAAAATGTGACGGATCGCTGAACTGCAGTAAAGAAAGGCCGAGCGTCACTTTCCCGGCGACCACCATGGCTGGCTGACCATCGTTCCCGAAGGTAAAATCGTCGAGGGTAACGACCAGTGGTGAACTGAGAGAGTGCCGTATTCTGCCGATAGACAGGTGATAAGCAGTATCGTCACTGATCCAGCGGCTCAGCGTACCTGCTCCCCAGGTACTTTTCAGGGCGAACCAGGCAGCAATCACTAACAGCAAAAGGATAAGCAGCAGTATCAGGAAAAATTTTCCAATAAATTTCATTATGTCAGTCCTGAGTCCTGAAAATAAGCTACTGCCTGTTATGCCTGAATTTCGCTCAGACCTCAATGTTGAAGATGCCGGTTACTGTCAAAAAAGCCGATAAATCGCCGGATAAGCGTTAAAAGAAATGAGCATTAAAAGAAAGCAGCCTGCCTCCCGGTGAGGGGGCAGGCCGGAAACTATGCATCCCGTCCGGTTTCCGGAAAAATCAGGTTAAGGATAATGGCGGTCAGGCCACCGGCGGCAATTCCGGAAGAAAGTAATGTTTTTAACCATTCCGGAGCAAATTGCAGAATTAACGGTTGCTGAGAGACACCGAGCCCGACGGCCAGGGAAATAGCAATGATCATAATCGCGCGACGGTCGATAGCCTGTCTTGCCACAATACGTACCCCGGAAGCGGCAATGGTGCCAAACATCACCAGAGTTGCTCCGCCGAGTACCGGTTCAGGAATATGTTGTACGATTCCGCTGACGGCCGGAAATAACCCCAGCAGGATCAGCAGCAGAGCGACTAAAAACCCGACATAGCGGCTGGCAACTCCGGTCAGCTGAATAACCCCGTTATTTTGTCCGAAACAGGAGTTCGGGAAGGTATTAAACAGGGCAGAGACACAGGAGTTCAGTCCGTTGGCCAGTACACCACCTTTCAGACGTTTCATATAGACCGGGCCGCTGACCGGCTGTTCTGAGACATCGGAAGTTGCTGTGATATCACCGATGGTTTCCAGCGAGGTCACCATAAAGACCAGCATTAAAGGCAGTAGCAGGTTCCAGTCAATGCCCAGCCCGTAATAGAAAGGTGTCGGCACCATAAGTAACGGCGCGTCGGCCTGCGGTGCGCTTGCCGGTAACATATTCAGGCACCAGGCCAGCAGATACCCTACTGCCATCGCGATCACCAGTGAGGCAATGCGCAGGTACGGGTTTTTCTGGCGGTTGAGCAAAATGATTGTCAGCAGGACTGCCCCGGCCAGTAACAGATTTTTCGGTGCCCCGAAGGTATGGTTATTCAGAGCGCTGAAACCACCTCCGATAGAGGTCAGCCCGACCTGAATCAGTGACAGCCCGATGATCATGACCACAATGCCCGAAACCAGCGGGGTGATCACCCGCCGGGCATAAGGCAGGATACGGGATAACAGCATTTCGGTGCAGGATGCCAGCATCAGGGTACCAAATAAGGCTGCCATCATACTGCTAATGTCTGCCCCGCCCTGTTTCAGGGCCAGCCCGCCCATGATCAACGGAGAAACAAAATTAAAGCTGGTGCCCTGAATAGATAACAGGCCTGAGCCTACCGGACCCCAGGTCTTGATCTGTAAGACAGAAGCAACGCCGGAAGCGAATAACGACATACTGATAATATGCCGGGTATCCTCAGGGGGCAGCCCCAGCGCCTGGCAAATTAATAATGCCGGGGTAATCACGGCGACAAACATCGCCAGCAGATGCTGGAGTGCCGCGAACAGTGCCTGAGGCAGAGGGGGGCGGTCATCAAGGCGATAAACCAGTTCACTGCGTGAAGATACGCTGGATTGACGGTAATGCGGAGCGTCGGCGGACATGAAACCTTTCCCGGTGGCAGAAAAAACAGCGATTTTAATTATCTGCCGCCTAAAAGCAAACGTTTGCCGGACGAAGGCAGAAAAAATCAGGCATGGCTAAAACGTTCGGTGGCCGGCAGCCAGCGTTCAATTAATGCGGCCGACTGTTGCGGATATTTCTGGTGAAGGTGACGGGCGATACGTTGTATCGCCGGAATCATCGCCTGATCACGCAGTAAATCGGCAACTTTAAACCCGGCATTACCGGTCTGGCGGGTACCCAGCAACTCACCGGGGCCGCGTATTTCCAGGTCATGCTGGGCAATCACGAAGCCGTCATTACTGTCACGTAATACCTGTAACCGTTTGCGGGCGGTTTTACTGAGGGGCGCTTTATACAACAGAACACAGTGTGATGCGACGGCACCACGGCCGACACGACCTCTTAGCTGGTGGAGCTGTGCCAGGCCCAGTCGTTCCGGGTTTTCGATAATCATCAGGCTGGCATTAGGTACATCGACACCCACCTCAATAACGGTGGTGGCAACCAGTAGCTGTAGCTGATTTTCTTTGAACTGCTGCATGACAGCCTGTTTTTCGGCAGGTTTCATTCGGCCGTGTACCAGGCCGATTTTCATCTCAGGCAGTGCCAGTTGCAGCTCCTGACAGGTTGCTTCGGCGGCCTGAGCTTCCAGTTGATCAGATTCTTCAATCAGCGTACATACCCAGTAGGCCTGACGTCCCTGCTGACATGCCTGTTCGACACGACGGATAATCTCTTCGCGGCGGGTATCCGGAATAGCCACTGTCGAGACCGGGGTACGGCCCGGAGGCAACTCATCAATGGTGGAGGTATCCAGGTCGGCATAGGCGGTCATTGCCAGGGTCCGCGGAATCGGGGTAGCGGTCATAATCAGCTGATGTGGGTGAAACCCCTGCTGTTCGCCTTTTTCGCGCAGTGCCAGCCGCTGATGAACGCCGAAGCGATGCTGTTCGTCAATAATAACCAGTGCCAGAGAACTGAAAATAACCTGTTCCTGAAACAGGGCATGGGTACCGACAATCATCGATACCTCGCCACGGGCGATGGCTTCCTGTTGTGCCTGACGGGCTTTGCCTTTTTGCTTTCCGGCCAGCCAGCCGACGTTAATCCCCAGCGGGGCCAGCCACTGGCGAAAGTTGGTGGCATGTTGTTCTGCCAGCAGCTCTGTCGGCGCCATCAGTGCAACCTGATGGCCACTGGCGATAACCTGCAGTGCCGCCAGTGCCGCAACCAGGGTTTTCCCTGATCCGACATCACCCTGTACCAGACGCAGCATGGGGTAATCCCGCGCCAGGTCCTGTTCAATTTCCTTGCTCACCCGCTGCTGGGCTGCCGTCGGGGTAAAGGGCAAGCTGGCGAGGAACTGGTGGGTTACAGGCTGACTGGCGGGAACCGGTAATGCATGATAGCGCTGAGCACCTGCCCGTACTGCCAGCATGCTCAGGTTATGGGCCAGCAGTTCTTCGGTGATCAGCCGTTGCTGAGCCGGGTGTTTGCCTTGTTCCAGCTCGGAGAGCTGCATCTCTGGCGGCGGACGGTGTAATACTTTTAATGCTGCGGGCAGAGACATCATGCCGCGGCTCAGTTCTGCGGGCAGTAATTCAGTGATCGGGCAGCTGTCCAGCAGTTGCAAAGCCTGATCCGTCAGTTTACGCAGTGTTGCCTGGCGTATCCCTTCGGTGGCCGGGTATACCGGCGTCAGGGTTTCCTGTAATTCGGTGTGATGTTGTTGTCCGGTGATACGGTATTCCGGATGGATAATTTCCGCACCACGCTGCCCGCGCTTAATTTCTCCATAGGCCACTACATGGCTACCGCTGGCCAGATTATTTTTCATTCCGGCATTAAAATTGAAGAAACGCAGGGTCAGAATACCGCTGCCATCACTGATTTGGCAGACCAGCATACGACGGCGACCGAAGGAGACTTCGCTGGAAAGTACCTCGCCTTCGACGGTGGCATAAAGACCTGGCAGCAGGTCATTAATCCGGTAGAGACGGGTACGATCTTCATAGCGTACCGGCAGGTGGAGCAACAGATCCTGCAGATTATGCAAGCCGAGTTTTGCCAGCTTAGCAGCCTGGCTGGCACCGACGCCGGTCAGGGTATTCAGCGGGATAGCGTCGAGCAGACGGCCTTTCATCTTTTCATCTTTTCATCTTTCGGCTGCGTTCGGTTTCCTGCATAGCAGACCACCAGTCATCATCAGCCTCAATCTGCCCTTGCGGGTTGATATGCGGGCAGGGCAGGCCTTTCTGTTTCGCCACCCGCGCCAGTACCGGATAACCGCCTTCAAACAGCAGCCGTTGTTGTTCCTGGTTATCGAGCAGGCAATGACTGCGCTGATACATCCCGGCGATTTGCCGTTGCCGCTGGGCCTCATAGAGGATCAATGCCGAGGCCACGGAAACATTCAGCGACTGAACCATGCCCAGCATAGGAATAATAATGTCCTGATCGGCCAGCGCCAGAGCTTCGCGGGTAATGCCGGTTTTTTCCTGACCCATCAGAATACACACAGGACGCGTATAATCGATATCGCGAAAATCGACAGCCGTGTCTGACAGGTGAGTGGCCAGTACCTGCATCCCCTGCGCCTTTACCGCGCCGACGGCCTCGCCGATAGTGCGATGAGTGATAACTTTCACCCAGCTGTTGCTGCCGGCAGACGCAGAAACCATGGTGCGCATCCGGTCTCCGGGCCAGACGGCATGGACGTGAGGGATCCCTACCGCATCTGCGGTACGGATCACCGCAGAGACATTGTGGGGTTTGTGTACCTGCTCCATGCAGACCGTCAGGTCATGCTGGCGGCGGGCCAGCATTTCCGAGATCCGGGCAAAACGTTGGCTATTCATGCAAACTAATTTCGGTTCCGGTGTACTTTTATAACATCCGGCATGACACGGATTTTCCGCATAATATCTGCCAGGTGAATACGGTCATGGACCGTGAGGCGCATATACGCACTGTAAACTCTGCCATCCCGTTCTTCCGTATTCAGGCTCTGAATATTTGACTGGCTGGCATTGATCGCTGCTGTCAGGTTGGCAAGCGCGCCCTGATGATTCAGCATATCGACTTTTATTTCTGTGACAAAGTCCTGACCTGCTCCGCTGTCGTCCCACTCCACCGGCATAAATTTCTCGGCTTCTTTCTGGTAACCACGGATATTCCTGCAGGAATCATGGTGAATAACCAGCCCTTTACCGGGGCTGACATGCGCCACAATCGGGTCTCCCGGGATTGGACGGCAGCATTTGGCGAAGGTAATCAGCACACCGTCTGCCCCTTTGATCGGCAGCTTATGTCTTTTCGCCGATGCCTGAGGCAGGGTATCGGTAGTTTCCCCCGGCAGCAGATTTTTAGCCACCACCACACTCATCGCATTGCCGAGCCCGATTTCTGCCAGCAGGTCATCGAGACTGGCCAGTTTCATCCGTTCCAGTTCCTGTCGGATATTTTCCTGCGGTACGTCAGCCAGTTTTTTACTGCCTCCCAGCGCATGGCTGAGCAGGCGACGGCCGAGGCTTACGGACTCTTCCCGTTTCAGGTTTTTCAGTAACTGACGAATTTTCGCCCTGGCTTTGGAACTGACGACGAAATTCAGCCATGCGGCATTCGGTCGTGCGCCCGGGGCTGTGATAATTTCGATGGTCTGGCCGCTGCTCAGTGGCTGTGACAGGGGATAGGGCTGACGGTCGACCCTGGCACCAACACAGGCATTGCCGATATCTGTATGTACGGCATAAGCGAAATCGACGGGTGTGGCTCCGGCAGGCAATTCAACAATCCGGCCTTCCGGGGTAAAGACGTAAATTTCATCGGGAAACAGGTCCGATTTTACACTTTCGATAAATTCAAACGAGTTACCGGCACTTTGCTGCAATTCGAGCAGGCTTTGCAACCAGCGCTGGGCCCGCACCTGCGCAGTGGTGGTGCCGCTTTCTCCTTGCTGTTTATAAGCCCAGTGTGCCGCGACCCCCATTTCTGCCATCTGATCCATATCTTCGGTGCGGATCTGGACTTCTACCGGTACGCCGTGCGGGCCTATCATCGAGGTATGAAGCGACTGATATCCGTTGGCTTTGGGAATGGCAATATAGTCTTTAACACGGCCCGGACGGGGTTTGTACAGACTGTGCATTTGTCCGAGTACGCGATAGCAGGTATCCACATCTTTTACGATAACGCGGAAGGCGTAGATATCCATGATGGAATGAAAACGCTGCTCTTTGAGATGCATTTTCTGATAAATCGAGTAGAGATGTTTTTCCCGGCCACTGACGCGACACAGGATTCCGGCTTCCTGTAATCTGCCGTCTATTTCGGCGAGGATTTTCTGGATCATCTCTTTACGGTTACCGCGCGCCGCTTTTACCACTTCTTTGATAACGCGGAAACGGTTCGGGTACAGGGCTTCAAAGCCCAGCTCTTCCAGCTCGGTTTTCAGATGATGAATACCCAGCCGGTGAGCTAGCGGACTGTAAATCTCAAGTGTTTCTAAGGCGATACGCCGCCGTTTGTCCGGCCGCAGCGAACCAAGGGTTCGCATATTGTGGGTCCGGTCTGCCAGCTTGATTAATATGACCCGGATATCCTGCACCATGGCCATAATCATCTTGCGGAAGTTTTCTGCCTGGGCCTCTTTCTTATCGCGGAATTTCAGCTTATCCAGTTTGGATACGCCCTCGACTAATTCGGCGACACTGGAGCCAAACAGCTGTTCCATATCCTGGAAAGTTGCCGGGGTATCTTCAATGACATCATGTAACAACGCGGCCATCAGTGTTTCATGGTCGAGTTTCATTTCTGCCAGGATACAGGCAACCGCCACCGGATGGGTAATATAAGGTTCACCGCTGGAACGCGTCTGACCCTCATGAGCATCACGAGCGACAAGGTAAGCCTGCCTGAGTCGTTTAATCTGATCTTCAGGCAGATATTTTTCAATCAGTTGATTGAGGCTTTCAAACAGATACAAGGGCGGCCTGCAACAGTCAGATTAACGGTGACCTTCAGCAATCGCGGTGACAGCCTGAAGTTCGGCGGCTTCCTGCTCATGCTGTTCCTGACGATCACGGACATCCAGAATCTGGTTTGTGATCAGACCTTCTTCGATTTCGCGTAAAGCGATAACCGTTGGTTTGTCGTTTTCTTCCGGAACCAGGGCATCTTTACCGCCGGTCTGCATCTGACGCGCACGACGTGCAGCGACCAGTACCAGGTCAAAACGGTTTCCAACTTTTTCTACTGCGTCCTGAACGGTTACGCGTGCCATAAAAGTGCTACTCCACAGATGAGGAAATGACTGGGCATAATACTGAAAGCTGCTTCAGTGTGCCAATAGTTTGCTGATTAATGCATCATGCCGGGCCTGCTGACGGCCCATACGCAGACGTTCTGCGCGGATAATCGTTTTCAGGTCAGACAGGGCCAGATCAAAATCATCGTTTACGATCAGATAATCGTACTCTGCGTAATGACTCATTTCATCGACCGCTTTTTCCATCCGTTTTTCGATGACCGCTTCGCTGTCCTGACCACGGCCTCTCAGACGACGATCTAACTCATCCTTCGATGGCGGAAGCACGAAAATGGTTCGTGCCGCAGGCATCTGCCGGCGTATTTGCTGTGCCCCCTGCCAGTCGATATCCAGAAAGACATCGACGCCGGTAGCCAGCACTTGTTCAATCGCCTGGCGTGAGGTGCCGTAATAATTACCAAAGACTTCGGCGTACTCAAGAAATGCCCCGTCAGTAATCATTGCGCGGAACTCATCTTTCGTCACAAAGAAATAGTGGTCGCCCTGAACTTCACCGGGGCGCATATCCCGGGTGGTATGGGAAACAGAAACCTGAGTGTCATAAAGGGGCTGTGTTTTTAACAGCGCCTGAATCAGGCTGGACTTACCCGCACCACTGGGCGCGGAAACAATAAACAGTGTACCTTGAGCCATGATTATCTTGAATTGAGTAAAGAGCGGGGACAATATCCTGCCTATTATACACAGCCTCCGGCCCCGGCGCAGCGTTTGCATGCATTTAGCCGCAGATTTCTTTCTGTCAGTCGCCTGAACCGGCCGCTTCCCCGGCAGCAGTCTGTGGATGAACTCAGGAAATAATGGTGAAAACAACCGGCTGGATGAATATACCGGCCAAAAAGACGCTGACCGGTAATGATATTACGGGAATAATAATAACGGTCTTATTCTGCGTTCTCTCTGTAATAGCCAGAGTTTAAAATAATATGGCTGAAATGTTTATTTTTTTTAATGTTTTGTTTTATTTAATAATTGAAAATTTATTACTTATCAGTAAGTAAAAATATCCTCCTCCCGTTCGCACGAAAAAAACCATAATTTCCGGAAAAGAGACTATCTTTAAAGAGCGTTTTGTTCTGCATTGCATCAGCAGGTAGCTCCTTCTGTCTCTGTGGCTACCAGACCGCTGAAATAAGTGTTTTTCTGCCTGCAGATTCAGAAGGCACGGTGCCGCCTGTTATCCGGTGTTTCCTGACCTGTATATCAGACGACAAACTCCTCTTCAGAGAAATCATGAGGTTTACATGAGCAGCACGACCAAAGATTCCATCCGTGATCAGAACGATGATGTTTATGCTTCCGTTGATTTAGCCGCATCGTTACCTAAGTCCGAATTCCCTGAGCCAGAACGCAATCCGCGTAATGTTTTTAATGCGATCCGTGATGAGTTAATGCTGGATGGTAACTCTCGTCAGAACCTGGCAACCTTTTGTCAGACATGGGTTGATGATGAAATTCGCGAATTGATGGATCTGTCTATCGATAAGAACATGATCGATAAGGATGAGTATCCGCAGACGGCAGAGATTGAAGCCCGTTGTGTCAGAATGCTGGCAGACCTGTGGCACTCACCTTCTCCGGAGACGACCCTGGGATGTTCGACCATTGGTTCTTCTGAGGCTGCGATGCTGGGCGGCCTGGCCCTGAAATGGCAATGGCGTAAAAAAAGAGCGGCACAAGGTCTGCCTGCCGATAAGCCAAACCTGGTCTGTGGCCCGGTACAGATCTGCTGGCATAAATTTGCCCGTTATTTTGATGTCGAATTACGTGAGATCCCGATGGAAGGTGATCGCTTAATTATGTCGGCAGAAGAGGTCGTTAAACGGGTGGATGAAAATACCATCGGTGTTGTTCCGACCCTGGGGGTAACCTTTACCTGTCAGTATGAGCCGGTGAAGGAAGTGAGTGATGCGCTTGACCGTGTGCAAAAAGAGACCGGATTAGATATTCCTATTCATGTCGATGGCGCCAGTGGTGGTTTCCTGGCACCGTTCTGTGCGCCTGATTTGGCGTGGGATTTCAGTCTGCCACGGGTGAAATCGGTGAATGCCTCGGGGCATAAGTTTGGTCTGGCGCCACTGGGTGCCGGCTGGGTAGTGTGGCGTGAAGCCAGTGATCTGCCGGAAGAACTTATTTTTAATGTGAACTATCTCGGCGGTAATATGCCGACCTTTGCACTGAATTTTTCCCGTCCCGGCGGACAGATTGTGGCTCAGTATTATAACTTTCTGCGCTTAGGCAAGGAGGGTTACGCCAAAATCCACAATGCCTGCTACGCCACCGCACAATATCTGGCGGAAGAGATTAGTCGTCTGGGGCCGTTTGAAATTCTGTTTGACGGTGACAGCAGCAAAGGGATCCCTGCGCTGGCCTGGAAAGTCAAAGAGGGTCAGAATACCGGCGGTTATACACTGTATGACCTGGCGGATAAACTGCGCTCCCGTGGCTGGCAGGTACCTGCCTACTCGTTACCCGCCCACCGTGAAGACCTGGTGATCCAGCGCATTCTGGTACGTCACGGGGTTAGCTATGACTTAGCGACTCTGTTAATTGATGATATTAAACGTGCCTTAGAACACTTCAAACAGCATCCGATTGTTGCACCGCTTTCAGAACAAGAAGCCAGTGGCTTTAATCACGGCTGATTACCCTGTTATCTGAACCGGGGGGGATAACCCCCCGGTAATTTCATCTGCATTATTATCGGACAGAATAATCAGCTGTCGGGAGAACCTTATGACTACGACTACGACTAACGCAAATATCAGCCCCAGAAAGTTAACGCTGTTAGGTTTTTTCGCCATTACTGCATCGATGGTCATGGCCGTTTATGAATATCCGACCTTTGCCACCTCAGGATTCTCGTTAATATTTTTCTTATTACTCGGAGGATTTCTGTGGTTTATCCCGGTGGGTCTGTGTGCGGCAGAAATGGCGACTGTCGAAGGATGGCAGGAGGGGGGAGTCTTTACCTGGGTTTCTAATACCCTGGGTAAAAAATGGGGCTTTGCGGCAATTTCGTTTGGGTACTTACAGATAGCGGTTGGCTTTATTCCTATGCTGTATTTTGTGCTCGGGGCCCTGTCCTATATTTTGAAATGGCCGGAGCTGAATACCAATCCGTTACTGAAAACCGTTGCGGCACTGGTCATTTTATGGGGACTGGCACTGACTCAGCTGGGGGGCACGAAAAATACGGCCAGGATTGCGAAAGCCGGTTTCTTTGCCGGCATCCTGTTACCGGCGCTGATTCTGGTCGTGCTGGCTATCTGTTATCTGGCATCGGGCGCACCGGTAGCCATCGAGATGAGCCGTAATACTTTCTTTCCTGATTTCACCCAAATAGGCACCTTAGTGGTGTTTGTGGCGTTTATCCTCAGTTATATGGGCGTTGAAGCTTCTGCCACCCATGTTAACGAAATGAGCAACCCCGGCCGCGATTATCCGCTGGCGATCCTGTTGCTGATGGTGGTGGCGATTATCCTGAGCTCGGTCGGCGGTATTTCGATTGCCTCGGTTATCCCGAAAGACCAGATCAACTTATCCGCCGGTGTTATGCAGACTTTCAGTATTCTGATTGGTCATTTTGGCCAGGGTCTGGAATGGATCGTCAGAGTTATTTCGGCACTGTTGCTGTTAGGCGTGCTGGCTGAGATAGCAGCGTGGATTGTCGGACCTTCGCGCGGTATGCTGGTTACCGCCCAGCAGGGTATTCTGCCGGCACGCTTCGCGAAAATGAACAAAAACGGTGTTCCTGTGGCTCTGGTGATTTCTCAGTTGCTGATCACATCGGTTGCGTTAATTATTCTGACCAATACCGGTGGCGGGAATAATATGTCATTTTTAATTGCCCTGGCTTTAACGGTGGTGATTTACCTGTGCAGCTATTTCATGCTGTTTGCCGGGTATCTGGTGCTGGTGTGTAAGAAAGGTGACCTTAAACGTTCTTTTAATATTCCCGGAGGCCGGGGCGTGAAAATGGTGGTTGCCATTATCGGCTTCTGTACGTCTGCGATTGCGTTTATTGTCTCGTTCTTTCCGCCGTCTGGTCTGCCGGACAGCCACGACAATAGTATTTATGTAACCCTGCTGGTGGTCTGTTTTCTGGTTGTGCTGGCGTTGCCGTTCATTGTTTATGCGATGGGTAAAAAAGGTGCTCCCGGTTCGAATGTCAGGCTGGAGCCGGTTAAAGCGCATACGGCAGATAAAGGCCATTTCTTTATCCACCCGCGTGCCCGTTCACCTCATCATATTTTTGTCGATGATAAGAAGTTACATTAATCCGACCCCGGGTGATCAGGGTCTGTGACTGGTGCTGCGGCGGGGAAACGTGCTCCCCGCCGTACGGTATAACATCCGGCAGATGCAAAAAAGGCAGCCTTGCGGCTGCCTCTCCCGGCAATTCCTTTTGCAACCATTCGGCTGGAGTATTTACAATATCGCGAATAAAATACCTGATAGTTCATATCGTTATCGCTGTACTGACAGGAATGTTAACAACCGTGACCCCGGGTAAAGTGGCAAAAAATGCGGTTGTTGATCTGCGTGGAGGTGGTCTGCTGGCATTGTGAGCGGTGGTTTTATTACCGGTTTTTATCCGCGGGTCGGCCGGACAGGTCTGTGGCTGTCATAAAACTGTCATATTTCTTACATATTAATGTCACCAAACTGTCCTATTTTCCCTCGTGCAGCATGACAAACTCATTTAAAAATGGCACTGAGCCTGAGATTAACTCCCCCGGAGGGAATATGACACTGATGCGTAATACGGTAGCCCGCGTACTGGCAGCGACACTGTCTGTTGGTGCTGTTTCTGCTTTTGCAGCGACAAACTTAACCGGAGCTGGCGGCACCTTTCCTGTGCCGGTCTATGCCCGTTGGGCAGCAGATTACCAGAAGGTCGATGGCAGCCAGGTGAACTACCAGGGTATTGGTTCTTCCGGTGGCGTAAAACAGATCATTGCCAAAACCGTTGACTTTGGTGCGTCAGATGCGCCCCTGAGTGATGCAGATCTGCAGAAAAACGGTCTGTTCCAGTTTCCGACGGTGATTGGCGGCGTGGTACTGGCAGTGAACCTGCCTGGCGTCAAATCCGGTGAGCTGACGCTGGACGGTAAAACTGTCGGGGATATCTACCTCGGTAACATTAAAAAGTGGAATGACCCGGCTATCGAGAAACTGAACCCGGGCGTTAAGTTGCCGTCGACGGCGATTAATGTCGTACGCCGTGCTGATGGTTCAGGCACCTCATTCGTATTTACCAGCTACCTGTCAAAGGTGAATGATGAGTGGAAGGAGAAAATTGGTAAAGGGAATACGGTCAACTGGCCAACCGGTCTGGGCGGGAAAGGTAACGATGGTGTTGCTGCCTTTGTTCAGCGTCTGCCGGGATCTATCGGCTATGTTGAGTATGCTTATGCCAAACAGAATAATCTGACCTATACCAAACTGGTCGATGCCAGCGGTAAAGCGATTCTGCCGTCCGAAAAAAGCTTCAGTAACTCTGCGAAAGGTGCCGACTGGCAGCAAACCTTTGCTCAGGACCTGACCTACCAGAAAGGTGATGATGCGTGGCCGATTTCATCCACCACTTTTATCCTGGTGTATAAAAAACAGGCGGATGCAGAAAAAGGTGCGGCAGTGCTGAAATTCTTCGACTGGGCGTATAACAACGGCGGAAAAACCGCAGAAAGTCTGGATTATGCTGCTCTGCCGGAATCGGTAGTGACACAAATTCGCAGTGCCTGGAAAGCGAATATCACAGACAATAACGGCAAAGCACTGTATCAATAGGGTTATACTCCGTTACATCATGTGAACCCCATGGGCGGCTGATGCCGCCCTGTTAATAGTGAAGACTGAGACTCTTATGGCGGAAAGAAAGCCGACATTTAAAGCACCCGGAAAGCAGGGTGATATCATTTTCAGCGCATTGGTTAAACTCTCTGCGCTGGTGGTGCTATTACTGCTCGGTGGTATTATCGTTTCCCTGATTATTTCTTCCTGGCCCAGTATTCATAAATTCGGCTTTGCTTTCCTCTGGGATAAGACCTGGGACGCGCCGAATCAACAATTTGGCGCTTTAGTGCCGATTTACGGGACAGTTGTTACCTCAATTATTGCTCTGTTAATTGCGGTCCCTGTGAGCTTTGGTATTGCCCTGTTTCTGACCGAGCTGTCACCCGGCTGGCTGCGCCGCCCGCTTGGCACGGCTATTGAACTACTGGCGGCTATTCCCAGTATCGTTTACGGCATGTGGGGGCTGTTTATCTTTGCCCCGTTATTTGCCGAATATTTTCAGACGCCGGTCGGTGACCTGCTGTCATCGGTACCCTTTATAGGCCGGCTATTCTCGGGCCCTGCCTTTGGTATTGGTATTCTGGCGGCGGGTCTGATCCTCGCGATTATGATTATTCCCTATATTGCTTCGGTGATGCGTGATGTCTTCGAGCAGACACCGGTTATGATGAAAGAATCAGCTTACGGGCTGGGTTGTACCACCTGGGAAGTTATCTGGCATATTGTGCTACCGTTTACCCGTAACGGCGTTATTGGCGGAATCATGCTGGGCTTAGGCCGGGCACTGGGTGAAACCATGGCGGTGACCTTTATTATCGGGAATACCTACCAGCTGGATAGTGTCTCTCTGTATATGCCGGGCAATACCATTACCTCGGCGCTGGCGAATGAATTTGCTGAAGCCGAATCGGGACTGCATGTCTCTGCACTGATGGAGCTGGGGCTGATCCTGTTCTTTATCACTTTTGTGGTACTGGCTATCTCCAAACTGATGATCCTGCGTTTGGCGAAAAGTGAAGGAGCGCGCTCATGATTCCGGTGGATATAGAAAACCGCGCAGCGCTGGAAGCATCACGGCGCAAGATGCAGGCATGGCGTGGTTTTAAAAATAAAATCGCCTTATTACTCTCAATACTGACCATGGCGTTCGGTCTGTTCTGGCTGGTATGGATCCTCTGGACTACGGTATCTCGCGGGATTGGTGGCTTATCAGTTGATCTGTTTACCCAGATGACCCCGCCGCCAAATACGGATGGTGGCGGCCTGGCAAATGCCCTGGCAGGCAGCGGTTTACTGATCCTCTGGTCGACCCTGGCAGGCACACCTCTGGGCATTATGGCCGGTGTTTACCTGGCGGAATATGGCCGTAAATCTGTGCTGGCAGAAGTGATTCGTTTTATTAATGACATTTTACTGTCCGCCCCGTCGATCGTGATTGGCCTATTCGTTTACACCCTGGTGGTGGCGTATATGCATCACTTCTCTGGCTGGGCTGGTGCGCTGGCACTGGCACTGTTGCAGATCCCGATTGTTATCCGGACCACCGAAAATATGCTGAAGCTGGTCCCGGATACGATGCGTGAAGCTGCTTATGCCCTGGGAACGCCGAAATGGAAAATGATTCTGGTTATTACGCTGAAAGCCTCCGTCTCGGGCATCATTACCGGGGTACTGCTGGCGATTGCCCGCATTGCCGGTGAGACGGCACCATTACTGTTCACTGCGTTATCGAATCAGTTCTGGAGCACCGATATGATGCAGCCGCTGGCTAACCTGCCGGTGACGATTTATAAGTTTGCTATGAGTCCGTTTTCACAATGGCAAAACCTGGCCTGGGCAGGGGTGCTGATTATTACCCTCTGTGTGTTAGTGCTGAATATCGTGGCACGGATGATTTTTAGCAAACGTAAAAACTAATTTTTGCGGCGCGGCGAGAAGCGGTGCCGGAATAAGAGAGACGAACAATGAGTATGGCAAACATTAACCCGGCGTCGGCAAAAATCCAGGTACGTGATCTGAATTTCTTTTATAACCAGTTCCACGCACTGAAAAATATCAATCTGGATATTGCCCGTAATCAGGTGACTGCTTTTATCGGCCCGTCAGGGTGCGGTAAATCGACGCTGCTGCGTACCTTTAACCGGATGTTTCAGCTGTACCCTGAACAACGCGCAGAAGGACAGATTTTACTCGATGGCGATAATATCCTGGATAACGGACAGGATATTGCGTTACTGCGAGCCAGAGTCGGGATGGTGTTTCAGAAACCGACCCCGTTCCCGATGTCTATTTATGACAATATCGCTTTCGGCGTACGGTTATTCGAAAAATTATCCCGTGCCGAGATGGACGAACGTGTGCAGTGGGCGCTGACTAAAGCGGCGTTATGGACCGAAACCAAAGACAAGCTGAACCAGAGCGGTTACAGCCTGTCGGGTGGTCAGCAACAACGTCTGTGTATTGCCCGCGGGATTGCGATTCGTCCGGAAGTTCTGCTGCTTGATGAGCCCTGCTCTGCGCTGGATCCGATTTCTACCGGACGTATCGAAGAGCTGATCAGCGAATTAAAACAGGATTATACGGTGGTGATTGTGACCCACAATATGCAGCAGGCGGCGCGTTGCTCTGACCATACGGCCTTTATGTACCTCGGTGAACTGATTGAATTCAGTGATACGGATACCCTGTTTACTAAGCCGTCATGCAAGCAAACTGAAGACTATATTACCGGCCGTTATGGCTGATGCTCAGCCGGTATTCTGTAACGCTTAATTTTCGCCACCATTTTTCGCTGCCATACGGGTGCGACACTGGAGAACATGATGGACAGTCTTAATTTAAATAAACATATCTCCGGTCAGTTTAATGCTGAGCTGGAGCACATTCGTACCCAGGTAATGATTATGGGCGGACTGGTTGAGCAACAGCTGACGGATGCCATTAATGCGATGCAGAATATGGACCCGGAACTGGCCCAGCGGGTGATTGATGACGACCATAAAGTGAATATGATGGAAGTCGCGATTGACGAAGATTGCGTGCGTATTATTGCCAAACGGCAACCGGCAGCCAGTGATTTACGGATGGTGATGGCGATCATTAAAACCATCTCTGAACTGGAACGGATCGGTGACGTAGCGGAGAAAATCAGCCGGACGGCGCTGGAGAAATTTGGTCATAAACATCAGCCTTTACTGGTCAGCCTGGAGTCCCTTGGACGTCATGCGGTACAAATGCTGCATGAAGTGCTGGACGCCTTTACCCGTATGGATCTCGAGGCAGCAATACAGATTTACCGGGAAGATAAAAAAGTCGATAAAGAATATGAAGGTATTGTCCGCCAGTTAATGACTTATATGATGGAAGATCCGCGGACAATTCCCAGTGTGCTGACGGCATTATTCTGTGCCAGAGCTATCGAACGTATCGGCGACCGCTGCCAGAATATCTGCGAAATTATCTTCTACTTCGTCAAAGGTCATGATTTCCGGCATATGGGCGGTGATCAACTCGATCAGTGGCTGGCCGGAGATGACACCCCGGAATAACCCGGTGTTCCGCAGTCTGCCCGCCGCGTGGCAGGCTGCCCCTTTCTGTTTTTTCCTTTCTTCCTGATATTGGTAGCGTGTTGGTATCCCTGTTTTTATACTTTGCAGGTTTATTTTTCCGACCAGTCAAGGAACCCGAGCGTGCAAAAAAAGAAAACTGTAACCCCGGCAAAAGCCATGCTGGCTGCTGTCAGCGGCTATGCTATGGATGGATTCGATCTGTTAATCCTCGGATTTATGTTACCGGCTATCAGTGTCTCCTTATCACTGGACCACTCACAGGCGGGCTCACTGGTTACCTGGACGCTGATTGGCGCCGTAGCCGGCGGAATTATTTTCGGTCACCTGAGTGACCGGTTTGGCCGGGTCAGGGTATTAACCCTGACAATTTTAATGTTCTCGGTATTTACCGGACTCTGTGCGACGGCCCGCGGCTACCATGACCTGCTGATTTACCGGACCCTGGCCGGGGTCGGCCTGGGGGGCGAGTTTGGTATAGGGATGGCGCTGATTGCCGAAGTCTGGCCGGCCAGCAAGCGCAACAGAGCCTCTGCCTGGGTAGGTATTGGCTGGCAGGCCGGGGTGTTGCTGGCGGCAGTAATTACGCCACTGCTGCTGACAGTGATTGGCTGGCGTGGCATGTTTCTGGTGGGGCTGGTCCCGGCGCTGTTTTCGTTTGCCATCCGTCACGGGCTGAGCGAACCGGAATCGTTTATTCGTCAGCCAAAGAAAGAACAACAGCGTTCATTTATGTCCCGCCTCAGATTACTGGTAAACGATCGTGCCACGGCAAAAGCCAGCCTGGGGATTTTCATTTTATGCTCGGTACAGAATTTCGGTTATTACGGGCTGATGATTTGGATGCCCAGCTATTTGTCTTCATCGTTCGGTTTCAGCCTGACCAAATCGGGGTTATGGACCGCCGTGACGGTGGCAGGTATGACCCTGGGGATTGGGCTGTTCGGTATGCTGGCTGACCGTTTTTCCCGCTGGAAAATCTTTATTCTTTACCAGCTGGGTGCGGTGGTGATGGTGATTGTCTATGCCCGGCTGACCGACCCGTCCCTGATGCTGGTGGCCGGCGCGGTTATGGGGTTGTTTGTGAATGGTATGATAGGCGGTTACGGTGCATTAATTTCCGATACTTTTCCGGTCGCCTCGCGGGCCACTGCCCAGAATGTTCTGTTTAACCTTGGACGGGGCGTCGGCGGGTTTGGCCCGCTGGTAACAGGGATGCTGGCTTCAGAGTGGTCATTCAGTGCTGCGATTACGCTGCTGGCATTGATTTATGTGCTGGATATTGTGGCAACCCTGTTTCTGCTACCGCGCCACCAGGGCCAGGATGATGCGCTGGGTGCTATCGGCTAACCCCGCCAGCGGACAGACCGGCAATCAGGGTCTGTCCGCAGCGCAACTAATACAATTAAAAGAAATTTATTAATGAAACTTTCTGATAATCAGGTTTTATATTTTTACTGATCACGGTTATTTTCCCGGTTTCCGGAAGTTACCGGCAACCCTGTTTTTTCTTTCTGCCTGTTTCTGATGGATTTTTTTATTCACAGCAAATTACCTGGCTATTTATTGTTAATTACCGGAAGGCATTGGCTGACCGGCGGATAAATGTATGATATTGAAAACAGGGAGGGCAGTGTATATTTTGTTCCGGTAGCAATAACCGGGATATCAGGCTGATGACTGGATTATTGCTACTTACAACACCGGGAATATTAAAAAAAGGAAATTTTTATGAAAGAATTAACACAAACTGAAGTACAGACTGTTTCTGGCGCCGGGACTCTTGCCAGTTCACTGGGCTCGCTGGGTTCTATGGTCGGCGGCGCAATGAAACTGATCGGTATGAAAAACTCTGTCGCGAATGCTGCTGCTATCGGTAACAATATCGGCATGATATTTGAATCGGTATATGGTGCGTTTTCATCGACAGTGAAATTTTTCTTTGATAAAAAATAATTCTCTCTGAATAAAAGGTGTCGCCTTGCGCGACACCTTTTCATATTTCCAAAGGGTGAATAACGGATGTTTATCCTGGTGGTTAATTATACATAGCAATTTACATGGTTATCTGTCATGGAAGGTAAATCTATTTTCAGAAAGGAAGCGCTGGATAATATTAAAAATCAATGGCTGGGGAAGGCATTGTTAATTTCGTCCTGTCCCTCATGGCTGGTCGCTATTTTATCCGGGTTGTTCTTTTTAATAATTATGGCCGGTATTATCTTCGGACAATATACCCGGCGAATTAACGTTGACGGGGAAATTATTTCCCTGCAACAGGCAATCACTATATATGCGCCGCAGCAGGGCGTGGTGACCAGGACATTTCTGCAGACCGGACAACGGGTTAACAAAGGTGAGCCTCTGTATGAGATTGATGTCAGCCGGACCACCAGTAGCGGTAATGTCAGTGCTCGCGGGGCAGAAGCCATTAATTATCAGCTGACTCTGATAGAACAGATCATTGAAAAAACAGAACAAAATAAACAATCGTCATTAAACAGCCTGCAACAGCAACTGGCCCAATACCGGCAGGCTTATAAAAAGTCACAGGAATTGATCAGCAGTGCCGGACGCGGGCTACAGGATATGCAGAAAAGCATGGGTAATTATGACGATTACTTACGTAAAGGTCTGATTAATAAAGAGCAGTTTAATAATCAGCGTTATCTGTTTTATCAGCAGCAATCCTCGTGGCAAAGCCTGAATACTCAGCTGATCCAGGAAGGGCTGCAGGTTATCAGTCTGGAGACTGAGATTGCTACCCAGTCAGCCGACTTTGATAATAAAGCAGCAGAATATGCGTTAAAACGCAGTGAGTTACAGCGCGAGCTGGCTGAGGTGAATGCCAGTGGTACGCTGATTATTACCGCGCCTGAAGAGGGTAATATCGAAAATATGGTGTATACGGCCGGGCAGATGGTGGCCGCCGGCGATAGCCTGGCACAACTGATGCCGGGAGGGCGTCCACAGTTTTTGCTGGTGTTGTGGCTGCCGGACAGCAGTGTGCCTTATGTGTCCCCGGGAGATGCGGTTAACCTGCGCTATGACGCTTATCCTTTCCAGAAATTTGGTCAGTTTCCTGGCAGGATTAAATCTGTATCACGGATCCCCGCCAGTGCGAAAGAGCTGATGATGTACAGCAGCATTGCACCTGCGGTGAATAATGGTGCAGGCCAGGCTTACTATAAAACGATTATTGAACTGGCGGCCGACAGCTTCAGGTTCCGTGGAGAATCAATGAACTGGTCAAATGGTATGAAGGCTCAGGCCACCCTGTTTCTGGAGCGCCGGCCCTTATATCAATGGATCCTGTCGCCTTATTACGATATCCGGCGTAGCCTCGGAGGGCCGGTCTGATGAATGCCTCTTTTTTTGAGCAAATAAGCCGTCGGGTGAACTTTAGCCTGTGGCGGCGGGTGCCCGCCATCTTACAGACCGAAGCCGCTGAATGCGGGCTGGCCTGCCTGACGATGGTATGTCGCTATTTCGGGATGGACATTGACCTGTTAAACCTGCGTCGCCGTTTTGGTGTTTCATCTCATGGGGCGACACTGACCACCCTGATGCATATTGCCGGGCAACTGGCAATGAAGACACGCCCTTTGTCCCTGGATCTGGATGAAATAAATCAGCTGAAAAGGCCCTGTCTGCTGCACTGGGATATGAACCATTTTGTGGTACTGGTCGCAGTCCGGCGTTCACGGTTTATTATCCATGATCCGGCCCTTGGTCGCCGGATTATTGGGATGCGTGAAATGTCACAACATTTCTCGGGTATTGCCCTCGAAATCTGGCCGGATAACGAGTTTATCCCGCTGAAAGCCCGCTCCCGCCTCAGCCTGTGGTCAATGATGCGGAATATCTCAGGCCTGCCGGGCTTTCTGATTAAAATCTTTTGTCTGTCGCTGGTCGTTGAGGCGGTTAACATTCTTATTCCGGTCGGTACCCAGCTGGTTATGGACCATGTGCTGATTGCCCGTGACCATGATCTGCTGAGCCTGATTTGTCTGGGACTGCTGACCTTTATTCTGTTCCGCACTTTTATCAGTATGCTGCGTTCCTGGACATCACTGGTGATGCAGTCACTGATTGATATTCAGTGGAAAACCGGCCTGATGGATCATCTGCTCCGCCTGCCGCTGGTCTATTTTGAAAAACGCAAAGCCGGTGATATTCAGTCCCGTTTTGCGTCACTGGATACTATCCGCGGTACCCTGACCAGCAGCCTGGTGAACGGCATTATTGATATTATTGTTTCTGTCAGCGTGCTGGTGATGATGTATCTGTATGGTGGCTGGCTGATTTTTGTCGTGCTGGGGTTCACCCTGTTGTATATGCTGCTGCGCTTAACGACTTACCAGCGCTACCGCCAGGCGCAGGAAGAGCATATTGTGAAAGGAGCCCGTGCCAGTTCTCATTTTATGGAAACCTTGTACGGTATCAGCACCCTGAAGGTGCTGGGCCTGTCAGGCACCCGTTCCCAGTACTGGCTTAACCTGAATATTGATACCACCAATGCTGGAATCCGTATGAGCCGGCTGGATATGTTGTTTGGCGGGGTTAACTCGCTGATCTCGACGGTCGATCAGGTCGTCATTCTGTGGCTGGGAGCTTCAATGGTGATTGACGGCAATATGACAGTCGGCATGTTCGTAGCTTTTAATGCTTACCGTGGTCAGTTCTCAGAACGGGCGTCATCGCTGATCGATATGCTATTACAACTGCGTATGCTGGCACTGCATAACGACAGGATTGCCGATATTGTATTGCATGAGCCGGAAGCATTTCAGCCCGCCAGAAGTCTCTGTCAGCCGGATAAAGCAGCCGGTTTACAGGTTCGCGACCTGAGTTATCAGTATGACAAACTCAGCCGGCCAATCTTTTCGGACATAAATATAAGGGTCGATGCGGGGGAAAGTGTGGCCATTACCGGGCCTTCAGGGGCCGGGAAAACCACCTTAATGAAGGTGATGAGTGGCCTGTTAGCCCCGGACAGTGGTTCGATCCTGTGTAACGGCATTGATATTGCCGGGGCAGGAATTAATAACTACCGGCAGGGGATTGCCTGTGTGTTGCAGGAAGATAAATTGTTTGCCGGGTCGATCGCCGAAAATATTTCCGGATTCAGTGAACAAAAAGATATGCAGTGGGTGACTGACTGCGCCAGAAACAGTCATATTCATGACGAGATTATGCAGATGCCGATGGGTTACGAAACACTGGTTTCTGAACTGGGCGGCAGTTTATCCGGAGGGCAAAAACAGCGGCTGCTGATTGCCCGCGCGCTCTATCATCGTCCCGCGATTCTGTTCCTGGATGAAGCCACCAGTCATCTGGATCTGGATAATGAAGCCAGGGTTAATGCCGCCATCAGCCAGCTTAAAATTACCCGAATTTTTATTGCCCACCGCCCTTCAACTATTGCCTCTGCCGACCGGGTCATCGAATTACGCTGACCGGCCGGTACACCTGACACTGTCGTCTCTGACGACAGTGTCTTTCCCTCAGCCCCGGAGACTGGCTATCCCGTACTGCTGGCGGGTGTTTTAATTTTTCATAATATGCTATTGGTTCTGTATTCTGTCTGAATTTCAGCCACAATGATGGCTGCCGGTAACATGATGAGTATTTCAGGGGAAATTAACCGGCAGTACTGATCGGACAAAGGAGCACCGATGGAAATTAGCGGAGTGTTTTGGTTCTGGATCGCGATTGCTGCTATTTTTGCGCTGGTTGAGATATTTACCACCACCTTTTTCGGCCTGTGGATGGCTATTGCTGCCCTGATTCCGGCCATGCTGGTCCTTTTTCTGCCGGACTTCCCGGTGGCCGGGCAGTTGCTGGTCTGGATAGTGGCGTCGGTTCTCTGTGCCTGGGTATGGGTGCGCTGGATACGCAGTAAACCTGAGCCCTGGCTCGCTGAACCACTGACCGGTCAGCAAGGTATACTGGCCTGCGCGCTGACCCCGGGACAGCAGGGTATTCTGTTGCTGAGTAAACCGGTACAGGGACGTCAGGAGTGGCCTTGTATCAGCGACAGGGCGTTACCCAGGCAGACACGGGTAAAAGTGATTGCGATGGCGGGTGACGGTGTAGTGAAAGTTGACCTTGTATAATTGTTCTGTTCACCTTTAAGGAGGAGACCTTATGTCACCGGGACTGATGGCGTTAGGCTTAGTAATTGTGTTACTGGCAGTGACGTTTTTTAAATGTGTGCGTATTGTTCCGCAGGCTGACCAGTGGATTGTCGAGCGACTGGGGAAATATCACAGTACCCTCAATCCGGGACTGAATATTTTAATCCCGTTTATTGATGTGGTGGCTTATAAAATGTCGGCCAAAGACCAGATGTTTGAGGTGAAAGGTATTGAAGGGATCACCAAAGACAATGCCACTGTCGGGGTCAATGCGATTTGCTTTGTCCGGATAGCCGATCCTAACAAGGCGGCTTACGGCGTGGATAGCTATAGTGCGGCGGTACAGAATCTGGTGATGACCACTATTCGTAATGCTGTCGGGGGGATGAACCTGGATGATACCCTGTCTAACCGTGACCAGTTGGCGATTACCCTGCGGGCCAACATGGAAGAGCAGATGAATGACTGGGGGCTGATCCTGAGAACGGTGGATATTCAGGATATCACGCCCTCTGATTCTATGCGTAAATCGATGGAGCAACAGGCAGCAGCAGAACGGGAACGTAAAGCGACTGAAACCCGTGCTGAGGGGAACAAGAATGCAGCGATCCGTGAAGCTGAAGGGAAAAAACAGGCGATGATCCTGGATGCGGAAGCCAGACTGGAGGCCTCCCGGCGTGAAGCGGAAGCGATAGAAACCCTCGCCAGCGGTCAGAAGAAAGCCACCGACCAGCTAGCGGCTGCACTGAATGCCAGCGGCGGACATCAGGCGATGTCATTTCAGCTGGCTAATAACTATGTACAGACCCTGAGTGAGTTATCAAAAAGTGATAATGCTAAAGTTATCGCCATGCCAGCCGATCTTGCTCAGGCCGTTGGCGGGCTGCTGAATGCAGGTGCACTGATGTCGGTGGGTGCGGAAGCCGGTGCGTCGGTTAAATCACCACGCACTCAGGGGTAATCTGTTTTCCCGGCCGCTAAGCAACGAGTAAGGTGGCTGAGCTACTTGCCGGTCAGGATTTACGGCGGGCCACTCCCAGCTGACTGGCGACCTGCAGATGACGATATAACAGGGCCGAAGCCTGTTGATTATCACCCTCTGCCAGGGCATCCAGTATTGCTAAATGCTCCTGACAGGACACTTTGACCCGCCGGAGATTATTAATAGTATGTGTCTCTGTCAGACGCCGCAGACGGTTTTGCTGCTGAATGCTATGCAGGATAAAACGGTTGCCTGACCAGGCGGCCAGTAATTCATGGAACCGTGCATTACTTTCAATAAAATGTTGACTGTCCGGTACGCCATTGAGCAGTGCCAGCTGATTATCACGGCATTGCCGGAGCTGTTCTGGAACCACACAAAATCCGGGTTCCATCAGGGCTGCCGGTTCCAGTAGCATACGAAACCGGTAACTTTCCAGCCGCTGCTCTGCGCTTGCCAGCGTCGGCATCATCACCCAGCCATGACCATGTTTTCGCTGTATAATTCCTTCTTCTGTCAGGCGCTGCAGGCAGCGCCGCAGGATACTCTTGCTGCACTGATAACGGCGCAGCAGGTCACTCTCATTTATGTGCCCGGGCAGTGTCTGATTCAGATGGTCGTCAATAATAAGACGGTAGAGATCGTCTTCTGCAACCCGCAGTCCGGCCAGCGTGTTCTGCAAAGCCTCACTACAGGCCGTTGCTACAGTAAAGCCACAGTGTTTCTCTGCCGTCAGGATCTGTTGACCGGCCAGATAAAACAGAGCCCCGCGGATCGGTGATCGGGACACACCGAAATGCTGCGCCAGTTCGATCTCTTTTATGTGGCTGCCTGGCGGGAAATCTCCGCAGGCGATCGACTCAAGGATCTGTCCGGCGACTTTTGTTTGCAGAGGGGTCAGCTTACTCATTTACGGAATACTCATGTCACGTTCTCTCCGGACCGTCCGGAGGGGCACAGATAAACACTTATACTACGGGTTTACCCGTCGTATGTCAGGTTATGGTCAGAGCAGGCTGGTTCTGTCGGGGCAGAGGCCCCTTTAATCGGTATACCGGACACCGGGGGGAACCCCCCGGGAGATATTTGCGATGCAGGCAGGGCGGAAGCGCAGTCAGAACTGTGATATCACAGGTGTGTTCTGAACCGATGCGTTTTGCTGTTTTATTTGCCGATACAGAAGCTGGAGAAAATACGTCCCAGCAGATCATCGGCGGTGAACTCTCCGGTAATTTCGCTGAGTGACTGCTGCGCAAGACGTAATTCTTCTGCCAGCAGTTCGCCGGCCCGGGCACCGAGTAACTGGTACTGGCCCTGAAGCAGGTGACTGCTGGCAGCTTCCAGTGCTTCCAGGTGGCGGCGTCTGGCGATAAACCCGCCTTCAATATTTCCGGAAAAGCCCATACTCTGTTTCAGATGTTCGCGCAGCAGATCAATACCTGCGCCGGTGCGCGCCGACAGGCGGATCACGGTATTATCCCCTTGTTGTTCTGCCCCGAGAGCCTCACTGGTCACATCAGCCTTATTACGGATAACGGTTACCGGCAGGGCGGGTGGCAGCCGCGCGATAAAGTCCGGCCAGATTTGCTGCGGGTCTGTGGCGCGGGTGGTGGTGCCATCGACCATAAACAATACATGGTCGGCGGCGGAGATTTCCTGCCATGCGCGCTCAATCCCTATCCGCTCCACTTCATCACTGGATTCACGTAACCCGGCAGTATCAATGATATGCAACGGCATGCCATCAATATGAATATGTTCGCGCAGGACATCACGGGTAGTACCGGCGATATCCGTGACGATAGCGGCTTCTCTTCCCGCCAGTGCATTGAGCAGACTGGATTTTCCGGCATTTGGCCGCCCGGCAATCACCACCTTCATTCCTTCGCGCAATAAGCTGCCTTGCCGCGCTTCGGTACGGACGTTTTCCAGATCCTGCATAACCTGATTAAGCTGCGCCTCAATTTTTCCGTCCGACAGGAAATCAATCTCTTCGTCAGGGAAGTCGATGGCAGCCTCGACGTAAATACGCAGATGAGTCAGGGCCTCCACCAGATGGCTGACCCGCTGAGAGAAAACACCCTGCAATGAGTTAACGGCAGAACGCGCGGCCTGTTCTGAACTGGCATCAATTAAATCGGCAATCGCTTCGGCCTGGGCAAGGTCCAGTTTATCATTGAGAAATGCGCGTTCCGAAAATTCGCCCGGCCTCGCAATCCGCAGTCCCGGTAAGGCAATAACCCGTTTCAGTAACAGGTCGAGGATCACCGGGCCGCCATGCCCCTGTAACTCGAGTACATCTTCTCCGGTAAAAGAGTTCGGGCCGGGGAACCACAGAGCAATCCCCTGATCCAGTACAGTGCCATTGGCGTCCATAAAGGGCAGGTAGTCGGCATAACGTGCTTTGGGCAGTTTGCCTAAAATCTGTTGTGCAACTTCTGCGGCTTTCGGCCCCGAAATACGTAATATACCGACTCCGCCGCGGCCAGGAGGTGTTGCCTGGGCGACGATAGTATCGCTGTGGCTCATAGCTGTTCTCTCTTTTACCAATAAAAAAAGGCGGTCAGAAGACCGCCTTATCATATCCTGAGTGCCGTTAATGATCACGCCGCCGGTGGCTGGCGTGACAGGTTATCAGGCTTTTTTCTTACGGCTGTGTAATCCGCGTTTTTCCAGGCCGCGATAAATCAGCTGCTGCTGAATAATCGTGACCAGGTTACTGACGATATAGTACAGCACCAGACCTGACGGGAACCACAGGAAGAAGACGGTAAAGATGACCGGCATAAAGGTCATAATCTTCTGCTGCATTGGGTCGGTCACCGTGGTCGGAGACATCTTCTGAATGAAGAACATGGTTACACCCATCAGTACCGGCAGGATGTAGTACGGGTCCTGTACTGACAGGTCGTGGATCCACAGGATAAACGGAGCCTGACGCAATTCAACCGAGCCCATCAGCATGTAGTACAGGGCCAGGAAGATTGGCATCTGGATAACCAGAGGCAGACAGCCGCCGAGCGGGTTCACTTTTTCTTCTTTATACAGCGCCATCATTTCCTGACTCATACGCTGCTTATCTTCACCCAGACGCTCACGCATTGCCTGGATTTTTGGTTGCAGCATGCGCATTTTCGCCATTGAGGTGTATTGCGCACGAGTCAGCGGGTACATGATACCGCGGACAATAAAGGTGATAACGATAATTGAGAAGCCCCAGTTACCGATAAAGCTGTGGATAAATTTCAGCAGCTTAAACAGTGGCTGAGAGATAAACCACAACCAGCCATAATCCACAGTTAAGTCGAGGTGCGGGGAAACGGCAGCCATCTGATCCTGAATTTCCGGGCCAACCCACAGGGTCGCATTCAGGTCCTGTTGTGCACCGGCGGCAATAGTGACCGGCGATGATTTGTAACCGATAGCCGCCAGACCGTTACCCAGATTACTGGTATACAGGGTGTTGCTGCCAGATGTCCGCGGAACCCATGCGGTAGCGAAATACTGCTGCAGCATAGCCACCCAGCCATTATCGGTACTGGTATTCAGGTTCTCATTATCAGCAATAGTATCAAATTTATATTTTTCATACTTTTCATTGCTGGTGGAGTAGGCCGCACCACGGAAAGTATGTAGTGCAAAGTTATTGCTGCCGGTATCGCGGGCTTTAGGCAGGGTGATTGTCTGCTTCAGCTGACCAAACATTGAAACTTCCAGCGGCTGTGCCGAGCTGTTATCAATATGGTAGTCAACATCAACCGCATAACCACCCCGTTTGAAGACAAACGTCTTGGTGTATACCACACCGTTCTCACCGGTCCAGGTCAGGGGAACACGAAGTTCGGTCTGACCGTCAGCCATCTGGTAGCTGTCCTGAGTGGTGGTATACAGCGGGCGGGCACCATTGGCAGGGTTATCCGGACCGTTACGGCCGGTTAAACCACTTTGCGCCTGGTACATAAAGTCAGGTGAGGTTTCCAGCAGCTGGAAAGGCTGGGTTGACCCGAGCGTCTTCGGGTAAGTGAGTAACTGGGCCTGCTCTACATCACCGCCACGGGTATTAATTTCAACAGACAAGACGTCTGTTCTAACAGTAATCGTTTTGCCCTGACCACTGGCCGGAACGCCCTGGTTTGCGGCATCGCTTGCGGTATTGTTCGTATTCTGAGTGGTCCGGGTTTGCTGTGGCTGTGGATTGTGGTCCGTCTGCCAGGCTTGCCAGATCATAAAAGACACGAACAGAAAAGCGATGAAAAAAAGATTGCGTTGCGAATCCATCGTTAGTTTTCTCTGGTATCAGTGTTTTTTGGCGGCACAGGATCGTCACCACCCGCGTGTAACGGATGGCATTTTAATACGCGTTTCACCGTCAACCAACACCCTTTTATCACCCCGAAACGACGTAAGGCTTCGATCCCGTAATGGGAACAGGTTGGATTGAAACGGCAATGAGGCCCCAGCAGGGGACTTATTGCCCGTTGGTAAACGCGGATCAGAACAATCAGGAGCCGCGTGCCAGGCGACAATGACGACGCCATAGTTTCTCCAACACTTCCGTCAAAGTATGGTTATCCAGGTCGGCAATCCCTTTTTTTGCAACGATGACAAAATCCATCGCCGGAAGCTCGTGCTGGCGCAAACGAAAACTTTCCCGGGTTAAACGTTTAATCCGGTTACGTTCATGGGCGCGTTTTACGTGTTTCTTAGCGACAGTAAGACCGATGCGGGGATGCCCCAGCGAATTCTGGCGGCCGAGAATAGTCAATTGCGGCGTGCCAGCTCGTTGTGGCTGCTGGAAGACGAAAGTGAAATGATTGGGAGTTAACAAACGTAACTCCCTGGGAAATGCGAGCTTACCCACCAGGGTTCGCTTTATTACTTAGAAACGGTCAGACGAGCACGGCCTTTAGCACGACGACGTGCCAGAACCTGACGACCATTTTTAGTAGCCATACGAGCACGGAAGCCGTGAGAACGGTTGCGCTTCAGTACAGACGGTTGAAAAGTGCGTTTCATGGCGATTTCTACCTAAACTTGAGAATGTTCACTTGGTGACGCGTAGCAGAGTCAGTAAACCGACCGACGCCTCAGTGTATTTTAATTAAAGAGGCGGGATTGTAATAACTGTACAGTCCTGAGTCAATTTACTTCGGCTAATAATGCCACCTTTATACTGGGTAACGGCCTGTTTGCCTGGTCACAATCCCCGGAGTCCGGAGACTGGCGGACAAACAGGCTGAGAATTATACGGGCTTCCTTATAAAGAGCAAGGATCCTTCCGGATCATCTGGTGATCGGCAGAAAAAAAGTGGCGGTAAGGAAGTCACGCCAGTGAAAAGATGAGATCTGTAATAGATTTCCGGCACCCGGGAGTACAGAGCGTGACCTCATCGCTGTCATTCTGAAATCCTGTGGATAAAATGGGTAAAATCAGTGTAGAAAAGGAGGATCTCTTGTCCGCTTTGCGCTATGATCCGTCGTTCCGCTGATGATCCTTCAGGGTCTTCCGGCGAGAATGATTTGCAGATCGTTGCAGCAGGCGATTTCTCCGTCTGTATCAATAATTAGTGTTTTCAAAAGATTAGCACCGTTTCTTGTCTTATTTTTGTACCAGTGGAGTCCGCCGTGTCACTTACGCTTTGGCAACAGTGCCTTACCCGTTTGCAGGATGAATTACCTGCCACTGAATTCAGTATGTGGATCCGCCCGCTGCAGGCTGAATTAAACGACAATACTCTGGCTCTGTACGCACCAAACCGCTTTGTACTCGACTGGGTGCGTGATAAATACATCAATAGTATTAATGCCTTGCTGAATGAGTTTTGTGGTGCTGACATTCCACAGCTACGTTTTGAAGTGGGTGCCAGACCTGCGGCGGCACCTGCGGCAGCACCTGCAGTGAGTACTGTTGCACCGCCGCATATTTCACAGCCTGTTCCGCCAGCTCGCCCGCCCGTTAGTCCGAATAACGGTCGTCCGAGCTGGGACAATGTGCCCGCGCCGGTAGAAGTGGCTTATCGTTCGAATGTTAACAGCCGGCATAATTTTGATAATTTTGTCGAAGGTAAATCGAACCAGCTTGCCCGTGCTGCCGCGCGTCAGGTCGCAGATAATCCGGGCGGTGCTTATAACCCGCTATTTTTATATGGCGGGACGGGATTAGGTAAAACGCACCTTTTGCATGCGGTGGGGAACGGCATTATTGCCCGGAAACCGAATGCAAAAATTGTGTATATGCATTCTGAACGCTTTGTTCAGGATATGGTAAAAGCATTGCAGAACAATGCGATAGAAGAGTTTAAACGCTATTATCGCTCGGTTGATGCACTGTTAATTGATGATATCCAGTTTTTTGCAAATAAAGAGCGTTCCCAGGAAGAGTTTTTCCATACCTTTAATGCACTTCTGGAAGGTAACCAGCAGATTATCCTGACATCAGATCGTTACCCGAAAGAAATTAACGGGGTTGAAGATCGTCTGAAATCACGGTTTGGCTGGGGCCTGACAGTGGCGATAGAGCCGCCTGAACTGGAAACCAGGGTCGCCATCCTGATGAAAAAAGCGGACGAGAATAAAATCCGTCTGCCGGGGGAAGTGGCTTTCTTTATTGCCAAACGCTTACGGTCAAACGTCCGTGAGCTGGAAGGGGCATTAAACCGTGTGATTGCGAATGCCAATTTTACCGGCCGGGCAATCACCATCGACTTTGTCCGGGAAGCGCTGCGCGATTTACTGGCTTTACAGGAAAAACTGGTCACTATCGATAATATTCAGAAAACAGTCGCAGAATACTATAAAATTAAAGTCGCTGATCTGTTGTCTAAACGACGTTCACGCTCGGTGGCCAGACCCCGGCAGATGGCAATGGCGATGGCAAAAGAACTGACCAACCATAGTCTGCCCGAAATCGGTGATGCTTTCGGCGGCCGCGACCATACGACAGTGTTGCATGCCTGCCGTAAGATTGAGCAGTTGCGTGAAGAAAGTCACGATATAAAAGAAGATTTCTCCAATTTAATCAGAACATTATCTTCCTGACGCTATGAAATTTATTGTAGAAAGAGAGCAGTTGCTCAAACCATTACAACAAGTGAGCGGCCCCCTGGGGGGACGTCCGACATTACCTATTCTCGGCAACCTGTTGTTGCAGGTTACCGATGGCGCGTTGTCTCTGACCGGTACCGATCTCGAAATGGAGATGGTAGCCCGTGTTGCTCTTAGCCAGCCTCATGAGGCTGGTGAAACGACTGTGCCGGCACGTAAGTTTCTGGACATCTGTCGCGGCCTGCCGGAAGGTGCTGAAATCCACGTTATTCTGGAAAACGACAGAATGCTGGTACGTTCAGGACGCAGCCGTTTCTCATTATCGACCTTGCCGGCGACGGATTTTCCAAATCTCGATGACTGGCAAAGTGAGGTGGAATTTACTCTGCCACAGGCGACACTGAAACGACTGATTGAAGCCACCCAGTTTTCGATGGCGCACCAGGATGTACGCTATTATCTGAACGGTATGCTGTTTGAAACTGCCGGAGAGGAATTGCGTACTGTCTCTACCGATGGCCACCGCCTTGCGGTGTGTGCCATGCCGGTGGGCCAGTCTTTGCCCGATCACTCGGTGATTGTACCGCGTAAAGGGGTGGTTGAACTGGTCCGATTGCTGGATGGCGGCGACACGCCGTTACAGTTGCAAATTGGCAGCAGTAACATCCGAGCCCATGTCGGTGACTTTATTTTTACCTCCAAACTGGTGGACGGACGCTTCCCGGATTACCGCCGTGTGCTGCCAAAAAATCCGGATAAAACACTGGAAGCCGGTTGTGATCTGCTGCGGCAGGCATTTGCCCGTGCGGCTATCCTGTCGAATGAGAAATTCAGAGGTGTCCGGCTGTTTATTACGGAAAATCAGCTGCGTATTACGGCAAATAACCCGGAACAGGAAGAAGCCGAAGAGATCCTGGATGTCAGTTACCAGGGCAGTGAGCTGGAAATTGGTTTTAATGTCAGCTATGTGCTGGATGTACTCAATGCCCTGAAATGTGAAAATGTCAGGCTGCTGCTGACTGACTCGGTTTCCAGTGTGCAAATTGAAGATGTCGCCAGCCAGCATGCCGCTTATGTGGTTATGCCGATGCGTCTGTAGCCTGCCATTCTGATCTTTTGTTTTCCCTGCCGCCATCTGCTGCAGGGAAACGGCTTTCCTGAATACGTTTTTCTCGCCCCCGGACGAATTTATGGCTCTTACCCGCCTGATAATTAAAGATTTCCGCAATATCGCTCAGGCTGATCTCTGCCTCTCTGAAGGGGTTAACTTCCTGATCGGCCCTAATGGCAGCGGAAAAACCAGTGTACTGGAAGCTATCTATACTCTGGGCCATGGACGGGCATTTCGTAGTACTCAGACCGGACGTGTGATCCGCCATGACCAGCCTTCGTTTGTACTGCATGGGCGGATTGACGATGCAAATCATCAGCACAGTATCGGGCTCAGTAAAGACCGCGCCGGAGAGAGTAAAGTCCGGGTCGATGGCAGCGACGGACACAAGGTGGCTGAACTGGCCCAGTTATTGCCAATGCAGTTAATTACCCCGGAGGGTTTTACCCTGTTAACCGGTGGCCCTAAGTTTCGGCGGGCCTATATTGACTGGGGCTGTTTTCATAACTACCCGGGGTTTTACAGCGCATGGAGTGATCTGCGGCGGCTGATAAAACAGCGTAATGCAGCACTGCGTCAGGTGACCAGCTATCGCCAGCTACGGCCGTGGGATCAGGAACTGGCCCCGGTGACACAGCAAATCAGTGAGTGGCGACAGGCTTATAGCGATGAAATTACCCGTGAGATTAAAGCCACCTGTCAGCAATTTTTGCCGGAATATGAGCTGAGTTTTTCCTATCAGCGTGGCTGGGACAAAGAGACGGATTATGCAGAATTACTGGAACGTAATTTTGAACGTGACCGGGCCCTGACCTATACGGCCAGCGGCCCGCATAAAGCGGATTTTCGTATCCGCGCTGCGGGCACACCGGTGGAAGACTTGCTGTCCCGCGGCCAGCTGAAATTATTAATGTGTGCCCTGCGCCTGGCGCAGGGAGAGTACCTGACACGTCAAAGCGGACGACGTTGTATTTACCTGATCGATGATTTTGCTTCGGAGCTTGATGACCAGCGTCGTCATCTGCTGGCAAGTCGCCTGAAATCGACAAAAGCGCAGGTTTTTGTCAGCGCCATTAGTGTTGACCACGTAATCGACATGAATGATGAAAAGGGCAAGATGTTCAGCGTAGAAAAAGGTAAAATAGCAGTTCAACCTGAAGATTAAAATGAGCGAGAAACGTTGATGTCGAATTCTTATGACTCCTCAAGTATCAAAGTCCTGAAAGGGCTTGATGCGGTACGCAAACGCCCCGGTATGTACATCGGTGATACGGATGACGGCACCGGTTTGCATCACATGGTATTCGAGGTTGTGGACAACGCCATCGACGAAGCACTCGCGGGCCATTGTAAAGAAATTATAGTTACTATTCATGCAGATAACTCGGTCTCTGTTCAGGATGACGGGCGCGGTATTCCGACCGGTATTCACCCTGAAGAAGGGGTATCGGCTGCCGAAGTCATTATGACGGTACTGCATGCCGGGGGGAAATTTGACGATAACTCCTATAAAGTCTCCGGCGGTTTGCATGGTGTCGGCGTTTCTGTGGTTAACGCCTTATCGGAAAAACTGGAACTGACCATTCGTCGTGATGGTAAAGTTCATCAGCAAACCTATCTGCACGGTGTCCCGGGCGCACCTCTGGCCGTTATCGGCGAAACGGACAGCACCGGGACGTCGGTTCGTTTCTGGGCAAGCCACCAGACTTTCACCAATGTCACCGACTTTGAATACGACATCCTGGCCAAACGCCTGCGTGAGTTATCGTTCCTTAACTCCGGAGTTTCTATCCGGCTGATCGATAAACGTTCTGACAAGAGCGATCATTATCACTACGAAGGTGGTATTAAAGCCTTTGTGGAATATCTGAATAAAAATAAAACACCTATCCACCCGAATGTTTTTTACTTCAGTACCGAAAAAGACGGTATTGGTGTGGAAGTCGCATTACAGTGGAATGATGGTTTCCAGGAAAATATTTACTGTTTTACCAATAACATTCCCCAGCGGGATGGCGGTACGCACCTGGCTGGTTTCCGTGCCTCCATGACCCGTACCCTGAATGCCTACATGGATAAAGAAGGTTACAGTAAAAAGGCGAAAGTCAGTGCCACGGGTGACGATGCCCGTGAAGGTCTGATAGCTGTGGTTTCTGTTAAGGTTCCGGATCCTAAGTTCTCGTCACAGACCAAAGACAAGCTGGTCTCTTCGGAAGTTAAATCGGCGGTTGAGTCGCAGATGAATGAGTTACTGGCAGAATATCTGCTGGAAAACCCGTCAGATGCGAAAATTGTCGTCGGTAAAATTATTGATGCGGCCCGTGCCCGTGAAGCAGCACGCCGTGCCCGTGAAATGACACGCCGTAAGGGTGCTCTGGACCTGGCTGGCTTGCCCGGCAAACTGGCTGATTGTCAGGAACGTGACCCTGCGTTCTCCGAAGTCTACCTGGTGGAAGGGGACTCGGCGGGCGGTTCTGCGAAGCAGGGACGTAACCGTAAGAACCAGGCGATTTTGCCATTGAAAGGTAAAATCCTGAATGTGGAGAAAGCGCGTTTTGACAAAATGCTTTCTTCTCAGGAAGTTGCGACCCTGATCACCGCCCTCGGCTGTGGTATTGGCCGCGATGAATATAATCCGGATAAATTACGTTATCACAGCATCATTATCATGACGGATGCGGATGTTGATGGTTCACATATCCGTACCCTGTTGCTGACATTCTTCTACCGTCAGATGCCTGAGATCATTGAACGCGGTCATGTGTTTATTGCACAACCTCCGTTATATAAGGTGAAGAAAGGTAAGCAGGAACAGTACATCAAAGATGATGATGCGATGGACCAGTATCAGATAGCCATTGCGCTGGATGGTGCGACCCTGCATACCAATGCCAGTGCTCCTGCGCTGAGTGGTGCTTCCCTGGAAGAGCTGGTTGCGATGTTTAACAGTACCGGGAAAATGATCAAACGTATGTCCCGCCGTTATCCGGTCGCGCTGTTACAGCGTCTGATTTATCGTCCTGAGTTAAAAGATTTAACTGATCAGGCAGAGGTTCAGCAATGGCTGGACGGGCTGGTGAGTGACCTGACTGAGCGTGAGGTTCATGGCAGCAGCTATTGCGGATTGATCCGTGAAAATCGTGAGCATCAGCGTTTTGAGCCGGTGTTACGTATCCGGACACATGGTGTCGATACGGATTATGCGCTGGATGCTGAGTTTATTGATGGCCCTGAGTATCAGAAGATCAATGCGCTGGGTGAGAAATTACGCGGACTGATCGAAGAAGATGCCTTTATTGAACGTGGTGAACGTCGTCAGCCAGTGGCGAGTTTTGAGCAGGCTGTTGAATGGCTTGTAAAAGAATCGCGTCGTGGTTTGTCGGTACAGCGCTATAAAGGGCTGGGTGAAATGAACCCGGAACAGCTGTGGGAAACCACTATGGATCCGGACAGCCGCCGTATGTTGCGGGTGACCATAAAAGATGCCATTGCTGCAGATCAGCTGTTTACCACCCTGATGGGGGATGCTGTTGAGCCACGCAGAGCCTTTATTGAAGAAAACGCACTGAAGGCTGCGAATATCGATATCTGATCCCGACGGGATTGCTCAATAACCCTCTTTGGTAACAAAGGGGGTTTTTTTTGGTCAGTAGTGCCGGGCAATGATGACTATTGCTGAACTAAAACTGCGGAAATACAGCGGCGTCCTGTGATCCCTGTGGAGTACTGGCAGGTTAATACTGTCAGGCTCAGGCTAAACAAGATAGCATCAGACGATATTTGGCAACTGATGAGGATATTATGGCAATAAAACTGATAGCACTCGATATGGACGGCACACTGCTGGATCCGGAGCATAAAATTACCCCTGCGGTGAAATCAGCAATCGCACGAGCACAGCAGCAGGGGATTATTGTTGTCCTGGCGTCCGGCCGGCCGCATATCGGCATGCAACGCTATATTACTGAGCTGGGCCTGGATAAACCAGGCCAGTTTTGTATCAGTTATAACGGTGCATTAGTACAACGTGCTGAAGATGGCAGTTGCGTTGCTGAAGTTACCCTGGGTCATGCGGACTATCTGAAATTTGAACAACTGGCACGGGAGTTTGGGGTACATTTCCAGGCGCTGGATAAAACCCATCTGTACACCCCGAACCAGGATATCAGTAAATACACTATCCATGAGGTATCTCTGACCGGAATACCACTGCGTTATCGCGCGGCAGCGGATATGGATCCGTCATTACGTTTTCCGAAACTGATGATGATCGATGAGCCTGAATTACTGGACGCTGCCATCTGCCGGTTACCTCCGGAAGTGAGGAAAGAGTATACCATTCTGAAAAGTGCACCATTCTACCTGGAGATCCTCAACAATCAGGTAAATAAAGGTGCAGCGGTACGCAAACTTGCTGAGCTGTCAGGTTTTTCTGCAGATGAAGTGATGGCGATTGGTGATCATGAAAATGATCTGGCGATGATTGCTTACGCCGGCTGCGGGGTAGCGATGGGCAATGCTATTGATTCAGTAAAACAGCAGGCCCGTTATCAGACGTCGTCGAATGCTGAAGATGGTGTTGCCCGTGCGATTGAACAGTGGGCATTATCTGACTGAACCCTGTACACAGGCCGTATCTGCGGCCTGTCATCGGTTCTTTTTCCCCCCTGGTTTAGAAACACTCAGCCGGTAAATCTTCCCCGCCATTTTTCCCGACCAGTATTACCCATAAGTTAAATAGTCTTTAGCAGAAGACGGCCGTACCTGTTAATGAAACGGTATTTACCGCATCATTTGTTAACAAGCTAATAATAACCATTGTTATCACTATCCCGTCAAAACAAATGACATTTTTTAAACATTTATCAGGTATCCGTTATGAAAACCATTACTACGCTTGTTGCTGCCGCAGCATTATCTGTCCTGTCGTTCGGGGCTTTTGCTATTCCTGTATCAGCCAGTGGCAGTACTCTGGACAGTACTGAAGCGAATATTGCTGCGCAGGCGAAAGCGGCAGGAGCCTCTTCTTACATCATTACCAGTGCCCGTCAGGCGAATGGTGTCTATATGACGGCGGAACTGAATAAATAAGCGGTATCTTACCGATGCCGATTGGCCGGTCACTGAAAGTAATCGCAAAAATAATCGATTAAATGTGATGTAGATCGCACTTTCAGTTAATAGACTAATAATAACAATAGTTACTATATGCACTATCAGAACGACAGCTGTTCTGCGTAACAACCATAAAGAAGGATTTTGACCATGAAAACTATGACTGCATTATTTACTGCTGCGATGTTATCTGTCCTGTCATTTGGTGCGTTTGCTGAATCAGTGTCTGCCACCGGCAGTACCCTGGACAGTGCTGAAGCCCATATTGCAGCGCAGGCAAAAGCCGCGGGAGCCTCGTCTTACTCTATCACCAGCGCCCGTGATGATAATGGCGTCTACATGACTGCTGAACTGAATAAATAACCGTCCTGTCTTGCTGGCGCTGTATTTCCTGACCGGTAACCTCCTCAGAAAATAAAACAGATCTGCCGCGATAAGACGCGCGCCACGGGTTAACCCGGGACAATGTGTACCCTGCGTAACAAACCATAAACAAGGATTTTGACCATGAAAACGATGACTGCATTAGTTGCTGCTGCGATATTATCTGCCCTGTCATTTGGTGCGTTTGCCGAATCAGTGTCTGCCTCGGGCAGTACCCTGGACAGTGCTGAAGCCCATATTGCAGCGCAGGCAAAAGCTGCGGGTGCCTCCTCTTACTCTATCACCAGCGCCCGTGATGATAATGGCGTCTATATGACAGCCGAGTTAAATAAATAACCGCATTTGTTATTGAGTTCATTACCGGAAAGCTGCCTCAGGGCAGCTTTTGTTGTTTATCTGTCCCGCTTATGCTGGCACTGTCGGGCAGAATATTGCATATTCCCTTACCCCCAAGACTCATGCGGAACAGGCCATGCCGGACAGACAACTGACTTTTGAATCCCGTCATCATCAACTGACAAATGCTCAGATATGGACACCCGACAGCCAGTGGCTGGTGTTTGATGTGCGCCCGCCGGATGCAACCTTTAACAGCCAGACGGTGGAACGTGTAAATATAACGACCGGGGTCAGGGAAGTGATCTATCGGGCCTCACAAGGTGCCTGTGTCGGGGTAGTCAGTTGCAGCCCGCAATTACCTGAACGTTATGTCTGTATTCACGGGCCGGAAAATCCTGATCAGAGCTGGTATTACGATTTTCACCACCGTCGCGGGGTGATTATTAGTGATGGTCAGGCCGTGACCCTTGATGGCTGTGATATTACACCGCCTTATACGGCGGGTGCGTTACGTGGTGGCAGTCACGTGCATATGTTTGATGCAGACGGTGAGTTTCTCAGCTTTACCTATAATGACCATGTGATGCATCAACGTTCCACGGCTGAAGATTTACGGAATGTCGGAGTCGCGGTTCCCCTGCATCCGGTGATCGTCAGCAGGCAGCACCCGCGCGGACACGATGGCAGCCACTTTTGCGTCATTGTCAGCCAGACCACCCCGTTTCCTGATCCCGGCAGTGATCAGATTAATCGCGCCTATGAAGAAGGCTGGGTCGGGCATAAGGGCTACCGGAAAGCCAGCGGTGAATGGCAGCGCAGAGCGCTGGTCTTTATCGGGGATACACTGTCGACTGAAGGAAAGAAGGTCCCGGAGATTTTTATTGTCGATTTACCTGACGACCCGGCCGATTTTGCGGTGGCCGGTGAATACCCGTTACAGGGGACCGGGAGCCGGTTACCCGCCCCTCCTGCCGGCGTTACGCAACGCAGGCTGACCTATAGCCGGGGAATTGCACTACAGCCGCGCCACTGGCTGCGAACCTCGCCTGACGGCAGTATGGTGACATTTCTGATGGCAGACACCCGGGGTATCATTCAGTTATGGGGTGTCTCTCCTGCGGGTGGCAGCCCGCAACAGATTACGGATTTACCCCACAGTATCAGCTCGGTGGTTAACTGGCATCCGCAGGTCCGGCGGGTCGCTTTTATCTGCGATAACAGTGTGATGATTTGTGATCCTGACTCCGGAGATTGCCGGCGGGTGACTCAACGTACCACAACAGCACCCTGTGGCGATGCTGTGGTTTGGTCTCCGGATGGTGAAAAAATCGCCTTTATGCGGGATATTAACGGTTGGCGGCAGCTGTTTATTGTGGACGGTTTTGTATTGTAGCAGTGCTGCTGGCGGGCAGTGATTCACGGGTTTTCGCCAGACGTTCACTTTCTGCCACCCTGGCCCGCAGTGATGTACCGCTTTTACCTGTGTCTTCGCGAAAGTAATCCCACGGCAGTAACAGGGTATCCATTACGGCTGAAAAGGGGTAATCAACGACTGCCAGCGTTTTAATTGGCCAGCGGGTATTATCATCTTTAAGGATTTCGGTATTTGCCCGGGTCCCCGGATAATATCCCTGGTCAGCCCCGGTATGTGACATCACACTGGAACAGCCAGTGGACGAAAACGCACACCAGACAATTACGCCTGCTGCCGGAATCCTGTTTCTGGTTTTCATCATCATCATCCCTTTTCATTCCCGCAGCCTGATATTTCAGACAGAGTTAATCGTTGCAGATAAGCGCGCATATTGCGGTCAAGGTTCCCTGAGTGTAAGTCAATTCGTGGTCACTGGCTCAAAAAAACATCTTTTTGCTTGAAAAAAATGCGATCGACCCCACTATATGAGTAAGGCTCCGGATTTCGCCATCAGGGTTATCCGGAGGTTATCAGCCTGTCCCTCAGGGAAGGTGAACAATACTTGCTGACATTCAGGAGTCTGTTATGCGTAATTTTGACTTATCCCCGTTATATCGTTCTGCTATTGGTTTTGACCGTTTATTTAATCTGCTGGAATCTAATCCGAACCAGTCTAATGGCGGATATCCTCCGTACAATGTCGAACTGGTAGATGATACCCACTACCGGATCACTATTGCCGTTGCCGGCTTTTCGCAGAAAGAACTGGATATTACGTTTCACGATAATATGCTGATGGTCCGTGGCTCTCACCCCACAGAACAGAGTGAGAAAAAATACCTGTATCAGGGGATCGCTGAGCGTAACTTCGAGCGTAAGTTCCAGCTGGCTGATCATATCCTGGTGCGTGATGCACGGCTGGAGAATGGTTTACTGAGCATCGACCTGGAACGTATTACTCCGGAAGAAGCCAAACCCCGCCGCATCGAAATCAGTCACTCAGCGGTTTAATGGTTGCTGAGTATGCTCTGATTAAGCGCCGCAGAAATGCGGCGTTTTTTTATCTGTTATTCGTTAGGTTCCCGGTGAGTCGTTGCTGTAGCTTTCCGGCAAAGGTATTGACCAGCAGCCCGGCGATAATCACCATAATGCCGGAGATCTGTGCAGGACTCATAGATTCGTGTAACAGTAAGGCTGCACTGAATATCCCTGCGACCGGGACCAGTAAAGCCATGGGGGCCACCCGTGAGGTTTCATAACGGGCCAGTAAGCTGCCCCATAATCCATAGCCTATAATCGTCGACAGTAGTGACAGATAGATGACCGCGAATACACCCGTAAAAGAAAAATGTGTCAGGCTGTACTGGATGGTGTCGATACCGTCGAACCACCAGCTACAGAGCATAAACGGCAGTAACGGAATAAACGCACTCCATACCACCAGTGACATGGCGGGCACCGGATAATGGCGCATAATGACTTTGTTGGTGATATTTCCCAGTCCCCAGCAGACCGCTGCCGCCAGAGTGAACAGCAATGCGATGAGTGGCATACCGACAGTGCCTGTTCCTGTCAGACTGTGCTCTGCCAGAAAAATCATTCCGCAGACAGCAATCAGTAAGCCCGCAATGTTATACCAGCGCAGTGATTCCCTGAGAAACAGGGCCCCGAATAACAGCGTAAAGAATACCTGCGCCTGAAGGATCAGCGACGCGAGCCCGGCGGGCATCCCGAGCTTAATCGACAGAAACAGAAAAGCGAACTGACCGAAACTGATGGTCAGTCCATAGGCCAGCAGCCATTTGAAAGGCACTGCCGGCCGGCGAATAAACAGGCAGGCAGGAAAGGCCACCAGCGCAAAGCGCAGGCTGGCGAGCAGAAAGGGCGGAATATCGTCCAGGCCGACTTTGATAACAACGAAATTCACACCCCAGATAATCACCACGCAGAGTGCCAGGATAAAATCTTTAGAACGCATAAGTAAACCTGTGGAATCAGAAGGTTAACTAACCTGCTAATGAATATAATTTATCCAGCTCTTCAGCAAGAATAATGACTGCCCGTTCGATTTCTGCATGATCAGGCACATAATTCATTCGCATGCACTGATGGGTATGGGCCCATTCGTCCTGCAATCCGGGGAAAAAGAAATGCCCCGGCACCATCAGTACACCGCGCGCTTTCAGGCGATGGTAGAGTGTTTCGGTGGTGACCGGCAGCTCATGGAACCACAGCCAGAGGAAAATAGCGCCTTCCGGTTTATGGATCAGACAGCGTTCTTCCGGAATGTGGCGGCGGATCAGTGCGATAGTTTCTGCGACCTTATGGCGGTAATAGGGTTTGATCACCTGCTCTGATAATTCCAGTAAATCATTACGACAGATCATCTGGTGGGCAATCGCAGGTCCGACACTGCCCGGGGCCAGGCTGATAATACCGTTCATATTCCCCAGAGCCGTGATTGTCTGCTGGCTGGCGATAATGATCCCGCACCTTGCGCCGGGCAGCCCCAGTTTTGACAGGCTCATACACAGGATAATGTTCTGATTCCACACGGCATTGACGTCGGTAAAAATGATACCCGGAAAAGGCAGCCCATAGGCATTATCGATCAATAGCGGAATATTATGCTGTTGTGCCAGCTTATCCAGTTCCAGCACCTCTGCATCGGTAATCACATTACCTGTCGGGTTGGTGGGTCGTGAGACACAGATCAGACCAATATTGTCATCGACAGTAAGGTTGTCCATATCGATATGATATTTGAACTGCCCTTCCGGCAGATGGCGGATGGCCGGCCTGGCGGCGATAAACAGATCTTCTTCCAGACCCGCATCGGCATAGCCCAGGTATTCCGGGGTCAGAGGGAACAGGACTTTACGTGTTGTTCCGTCAGCCTGTTTACCGGCAAACAGATTGAACAGATAAAAAAAAGCGCTCTGACTGCCATTAGTCAGTGCAATATTTTTGGCAGAAATATCCCAGCCCTGACGTTGCCTGAGTGTTGCTGCCAGACTTTCCAGTAACTTGTCTTTGCCGCGCGGGCCATCATAGTTACACAGCGCTTCTGTCAGTGTGCCACTCTGGTGCATCTCTTCCAGTAATTGCTGAAAATATTCATCCATCTGCGGAATTTTTGCAGGGTTACCGCCGCCGAGCATCACGGTACCCGGGGTACGTAAACCCGCCCCCATATCTTCCATTAAACGGGAAATACCGGTCTGACGGGTAAATTTGTTACCGAACTGAGAAAAGTGCATAGAGGACAATAGTTGGTTAATCGGTGGTAATCTCACCATAGCGCCCGCCATTGGCGGGCGCAATGATTATATTGATGTTTTCTCCGTATTCCGCGGAAAACTAGGCCGGATTAACCGCCTGAGGATTTACACAGTTTTTTTCCAGCTTACCGTCCAGCGCCGCAATCAGATTTTCCACGGCATCACGTTTCATCCCGTAACGTGTTTCATGGGTCGCCGAACCGACATGTGGCAGCGTAACCACATTCGGTAAACTCAGCAGTTCTGCATTTGCCGGAACAGGTTCCTGTTCAAAGACATCCAGCCCTGCGGCATAGAGGGTGTGGTTTTTCAGTGCCCGGGTGAGGGCCTGCTCATCAACGACAGGCCCCCGGCCGGCATTGATCAATATCGCGCTGGGTTTCATACGGGACAGTTGTTCTTCGCCGATTAAATGCCGGGTTTGTTCAGTCAGCGGCAGAATAACACACACAAAATCACTCTGTTCAAGCAGCTGATTAATATCACAATATTTTGCAGAAAACCGTGATTCTGCCTGCGGGTGGTGTTTACGTGCGTTATACAGGATATTCATACCAAAGCCGTAATGAGCACGTTGTGCGACGGCCATCCCGATACGGCCCATGCCAACAATACCCAGAGTTTTATGGTGCACATCAATACTAAAGTGTTCAGGGCCAATACTTTTTTTCCATTCGCCGGCTTTGACCCAGCTATCCAACTCGGTCACCCGGCGTGCACTGGCGAGGATCAGTGCGAACACCGTGTCAGCGACGGTTTCGGTCAATACGGTAGGGGTATGCATTAATGCAATCCGGCGCGCATCCAGTGCATCAAGATCAAACAGATCGTAACCGACAGAAATTGTTGAACAGGCGCGCAATGCCGGCATCTGCTCCAGTAAGGCCTGATCGACTTTACTGCCGGAACCCAGCAGGCCCACAGCCTCAGAAAATGCAGCTGCATGACTGGCAATGGTGTGGCTGTCCAGATTGCTGACTTCGGTGACCTGGTAACGGGCTTCCAGCTGACTGCGCAAATCAGCGGGTAATGGTTCATAAAGTATTACGGAAGGTTTCATTCAGTCTCTCTTTATCATTACTGGTTGAGTTATACCGCGGGTCCCGTACCGACATTATCGGTGGTTCCGGAAAACAGAGGAGTAATCAGCCGGGAATATTCAGCGGACGGTGCACCGATCAGTCTTGCCGGAGCAAACTGACATAGCGACGGGTGACCGCAGTTAAGTCGCCGCCTGATAATGGAAATTCGATGCCTCGCGGTACGCGGGCGGGCAGGGCAGCCAGTAACTCGCGCCACTGGCTGTCATGCTCATCGGGCGGAACGGCCTGAAAGCCCGAAGGGTGCGGAATGGCGACTTTGACATGAATATAACTGACATAGGGGGCTAACCGGCTGGCGGCTTGTTCGGGAGATTCCCCGATCCATCGCCAGTTGCCTGTGTCGAATGTCATGCCCTGCAGTTTTTCAATACCATTGAAAGCGAAGAAAAAATCTTCCATCGGTGCGATTTTTCCGCCAGCCGTCTGATCATTCTCAATAACAATCGGGACCGGACAGGCTTCAATTGCCGCTGTCAGTTGTTGTCGGGTGACATCTCCGGCAGGGTACCCGAGGGATAATTTCAGTACCCCGGCATTGAGTATTGCGGCTTCCTCAAAGTAGGTCTGCAGGCCGGGGTTGATTACTCCGGGTGCGGTGAACAATGTATCCGGTACTGAATAGAAGGCGGTTAGCCGGTGACGGGCGATATCGGCCGCCAGAGCAGGCAGCCTGCTGAGTTCATCGTCAGAAAATAGCTCACGGCGGATTTCGACACCGTCAGCTCCGGCTTGCTCAATAACCGGAAGAAAAGCCCGCTGGCCTCCGGCAGCCAGTACTTCCTGTTTACCGTATGCTCCGGTAACGACAATAATCTCAGCTTCCATGTTCTGCCCCTTATGCTTTATCAGTCATGCATTAAGAATTTCTCACTTATACGCTATTTCTATCCGAATGGTATCGGTTCCACCAGGCGGAAAACAAAATATTAGATGTATATCTCAAAACTGACTGATTATTACTGCAGCAGCGTATTTCAGAGTGGCTGACTGGAGCCGCGTACCACCAGTTCACCACTAAAAAATTGTTCTGTTTTTTCAGCGTCCGGATGTTTAATCCGGTGAATGACGCTTTGCAGTGCCCTGTAACCAATCTGGTGGGTTGGCTGTTTCAGGGTGGTAATACCGCTCCCGACCAGTGAAGACCAGTTCATTTCATCGAACCCGACCAGCCCGGCATCGGTACCGGTGACAACCGCTTGCGCCTGCAACTCTTTCACCACCTGTAATGTCAGCGGCCCGTTAGCGGAGATAATGGCACAGCGCTGATGGCGGTGACGGTGCAGGAAATCTTTCAGACAAAGACTCAGCTCCGATGTCTGATGCAGGGCAATCTCCGCATTTTCACCCTCGACATCGGGACAGGCAGCGATTGTCTGCCGGAAAGTCTCAAGTCTTTCACGGCGGGTATTGACGCTGCCAATGGGTTCACTGATAAACAACAGAGCCGTGTATCCATTATCAGCCAGATGACGGGTCACTTTTTCTGACGCTTCATGGTTATCGAGGCCGATAACATCACAATCGAAATCAGCAATTTTCCGATCAATCAGGGTCATCGGCAGGCGCGATTGTTGTAACCTGCCGAGTTCTTCTTCCCGCATGCCGACAGCATTAACGATAATTCCTTCCACCTGATAGCTGCTCAGCAACTGGATATAGTATTGCTCCAGGGCAAGTTCGTTATTGGTATTACACATCAGCAGGGTAAAGCCATAGTCTCTGCAGGCGGCTTCAATGCCGCACATTATCTCAACTGAATAGGCATTGGTGATATCCGCAATAATCAGACCAATCAGTCGTGTCCGGCCGCGTTTCAGGCTGCGAGCCATCTGGCTTGGCCGGTAATCGAGGGCGGCAATTGCCTGCGCGATGCGTTCTTTTAACGCGGGAGATAATATATCCAGCTCACCATTAAGGTAGCGGGAAACACTGGTTTTACCTGTGCCCGCGGCTCTGGCGACGTCGCTGATTGTGGCTCTTGCTGGCCTGCTGGTCATTCCGTCTGTCTCCTGTTAAACCCGCAGGAAAGCGGATCCTTTGGGTTAATTATGCCTGTCTGTAAGGAGAGATTCGACCCTGCAGTACGTTCATCGGGTTATTTACCGGCATTCACTGACCGGAGGGGAGGTTATCCTGGTGGCAAAAACAGTCCGTCTGGTGATCGATAATCATACCTGTCGCCTGCATAAATGCATGGCAGATGGTCGGTCCGATAAAGGTAAACCCCCGCTTTTTCAGGGCCGCGGACAGGCGGGTTGCCTGAGGGCTGGTGGTCGGTGCGTCACGATAGCAGGCATAGCGGCTCACCTGTGGCTGATGATTGACGAATCCCCATAAAAAATCACTGAATGGCTCACCGGCCGACTCCATCGCCAGCATCGCCCTGGCATTGGTAAGCAGTGACGTTATTTTCCCCCGGTGACGAATTATTGAGGGATCGCGCAAGCGTTGTTCAATATCGTCATCAGTCATGCCGGCTATTTTACGGGCCGAAAACTGGTGGAATAATCGCCGGTAGGCCTCGCGCTTACGCAGTACGGTTATCCACGACAGACCGGCCTGCTGACCTTCGAGGCACAGCATTTCAAATAAGCGCTGCGGATCTTTAACGGGGACGCCCCATTCATGGTCATGGTAGGCAATATAAAGCGGGTCATCACTGACCCAGCCACAACGTGTAATCACCATTCTTCTCTCCTGCCAGTGAGTGCCGGGCCTGCCCGTTACCGCCAGACAGTGTCTTTCTGGCCGTCATATTGATCTCATGTTTTTGCGATCCGCGACGACAAACTTGATACACTATCTGCCGGTGGTTCGGTGGTGTCATTCATACCCTGAACAGAAAATTCTATAACATCAGGTTCTGCTATGCCGGTTAAAATTTTAGCCTCATCAATCATCGGGCTGGATGAATTCAGCCAGGATCCCGTTTCTGCACTGCAAAGCGCCGGGCAGGGAACGCTTGCGGTATTTAACCAGAATGCCCCGGTGATGTATGCGCTGACCGCTGAGCGGCTGGCAGAACTGTTAGCTGCGGAAACTGCGCTGCAACGACCGGCGGATATCGTGCTGGATGAACAGTTCTTTGACCCGCAAGCGGCATCGCCCGCCGCCTTACGTATTCCGGCCGGTAAGTTTCCGATGTTTGCCGGCTGGCAGCCTGATAAAGATTTTCAGCGTCAGGCAGCACTGTGGGGAATAGCCCTGAGTGAACCAGTTACCGATGAAGAGCTGGCCTCATTTGTCGCTTACTGGCAGGCTGAAGGACGGGTGTTTCATCATGTCCAGTGGCAGCAGAAACTGGCCCGCTCTCTGCAGACAGGCAGAGTGACTAAATACAGCCAGGGACGCCGTGACCTGACCGGGGTAGCAGAACCGGACCGTCAGACACCTAATGGCTTCAGGGGGGAATAATGAAAACACCGGAAAATCTTTTCAGTCGTTTACAAAGATTAATGCCTGCCGGGATCCAGCCTAAATTTACCAGTGGCGAGGAGTTACTGGCGTGGAATAAGCAGCAAGGCTTGCTGCGCTCGCAGGCAATTGTGCGTGAAAATCGTGCGATGAAAATGCAGCGTATTATGGGGCGTTCCGGGATCAGAGAGCTGCATATTAACTGCTCATTTGATAATTATCGTGTGGAATGTGAAGCACAGGGTAAGGCCCTGGCCATGGCGAGACAGTACGCCGCTGAATTTGAACACAGTATTGCCAGTTTTGTGTTTTCCGGTCGTCCCGGTACCGGCAAAAATCACCTGGCAGCGGCAATAGGTAACGATCTTATTTTACGGGGTAAGAGTGTACTGATTGTGACAGTCGCTGATCTTATGTCCAATATGAAAGGCACCTTTAGCGGCGACAGCGACCTGACCGAAGAAGGGCTGATCCATGATCTGAGTAGTGTGGATTTGCTGGTGATTGATGAAATCGGTATGCAGACAGAATCGCGCTATGAAAAGGTTATTATTAACCAGATAGTTGATCGTCGTTCTTCTTCTAAACGGCCGACCGGTATGCTTTCTAACCTCAATCACGATGGGATGAACGCATTACTGGGTGAACGTGTGATGGATCGTATGCGGCTGGGGAACAGTATGTGGGTGCGTTTTGACTGGGATAGCTACCGTGATCGGGTGCGGGGTGATGAGTACTAAGCCGTGGCCGGGAGTCAGTGCTCCGTCACCGACTGATGTAAACATTGCAGGGTTGTCAGGGTAAAATCGGAGAAATTTTTGCAGTGTCGCAGTAATAATGCAGATTTCCGGCACATCAGAGCGACAAACAGTTCATAGAGCGCCATGATTTCTGCATATTCGGTTTTACTGATCGCCAGCAAAAAAATGACATAGGCCCGTTCTTCTCCCCAGGGCACACCGTCTGGTGCCAGCAAAGTATAAACCACGGTTTTTTTGGCTTGCAGCCCGATGGCGTGAGGCAGGGCAATACCTTCACCCAGCAGCGTACTGACAATTTGCTCACGTTCGCTCACCGAAGCATAAAAGTGTTCATCAACAATATCTTCCTGCTGTAACTGATCACATACTCTGCGGAACAGTTCTGCACGGGTCAGCGGCTGGCTGAGGATCATAAAATGACGGGCATCAAAAAAACGTTCCAGCATCCGTGGCCAGGTACGATCTGTAAATACCTGACGACCAATCATCTCCCACTGATATTCACTCGGGAAGGGTGACATTACGACGACCGGTTTATTTTTGGTACTGAGACGTACGGTGGAGATAACAAAGTCTTCTTCAATGACAGACTGCTGTTGATACTCTCGCAGGGTAACCGTCTTTTTGATCATAATCTGCGGGTAGCGACGCAGCAGCAGAGCTTCGATGACCCTGATAGTTGATTGACCGGTATTACAGACCACCAGGACTTGCGGCTGATATTGTTTACCCGACGGAGACAGTCTTTCCAGACCGACCCCGATATGCAGAACCAGAAATCCGATTTCATTTTCACTGATCGGGTAATGCATTTTCCCGGCACATTCAGAGACCGCAGCCAGGGTCATATCATAGGCCATCGGGTAATACTGTTTGATATTGCTGAGTAAGGGATTCGGGATGGTAATTTGGTAACGTACGCGGGTCAGCATAGTGCGGATATGGGCGAGAAGATCACTGCATAACTGTGTATCGTGACACAGGTCAAAATTATAATGCCGGCCGATATAACTCAGAATAGCATTCATCAGCCGGAGGCTTTCATCAGGAAACCAGAGGCTGACTGTGTCTTCTCCGTGACGACGGGCGGCAATGTTGATACCGAGACAGGTCTCCTCGGCTTCCGGGACCTCTGACCCGCCGGGCAGTAGCTGGCGTATAATCTGCCGTGCGGCATGGCGTACCTCGGGGGCCATATCATCGGCGGTAAAATCATCAAGCCGATATCCCGCTTTCAGGCGTTGCAGCGAAATACTGCAATATAACTGCAGATAAAGGACATTATTATCGCTCATACGGATGTTATAGCGGCTGAAACTCTGGTGGAGAATATCGGGTAGTGCCGGGTTTATCTCCGGGCTGAACAGGGTGATGGCATTATCAGGCTGGATCTGCTGACAGTAAAAGTCAGTCAGACAATGACGGAGCGCCCGTTCACTGCCGAACAATTTCATGCCATACCTTGGCCTGTTTTCTATGGTCAGCCGGTAACGGTGGAATGTCTGGCGTACTTCTGCCATTTCACTTTGCAGGGTCGCGCGGCTGATAAAACATTCATCGGCCAGCTCTTCCAGCTTTACCGCCCCGCTGGCCGTGAGAAAGCGGTGCAGTAAATAATGTACCCGGGCAGCAGGAGAACGCGGGACATTATCCGGCCGGGTGCTCTGCGGCAACTGACTGAAGCGGGTTTTATCCGTAATCTGCAACTGGTAGCCCGCTCCGCGGATAAGACGGCAGCGGGCACCGTAGTCAGCCAGTAACTGGTTCAGACAGGTGATGTCCGTACGCAGTGTGCGTGTGGAAACCGTGAGCCGCCTCGCCAGTTCATCCGGCGGCAGTACTTCGTTTTGCAACTGTTCAAAGAGCAGCGCAATGCGCTGACTAGGGAATTTCACGGTTTCCTTTCTCCGGAGGTTATCAGCCTAATTGCTGCATTGTCATCTCAAGCAGCTTACCCACATCCTGCGGGCGCGAGTTACCTGTCTGCGGATCAATAATCGAACTGTAAATATGCGGAATAATTTTTTCGACCCCTGCATCCAGCGCTATTTTCAGGATTGCCGGATAATTTTGCAGGGTGATACCCCCTGTCGGTTCGAGCCAGAACCCCTGATCAGCACAGGCTTCGGCAACCGCTTTGTACTCATCAATCGCCTGCAGGCCGCCCATCGGGAAATATTTTACCGAACTGCCCCCCATGTCTCTGAGCAATGCAATGGCACTGGCCACGGGCACAATTGCATCCGCCGCCCGTGAACTCAGGGGACCGGTAGATATTTTTACCTGGCCCGGAATACCGGCAGGGGAGATCAGCCCATTGACAATGGTCTGCGTCTGCCCCAGTAAAGCCCTGCAGGTCGCAACACCGGTAAAAACCTGATTTACATGCTGCGGCTGAAGCCGGGCAGCAATCGCACTGACCATCGCTGATTGTTGCGGGTCTCCGCCCCCTAAACCCACTGACAGGGCATTTTCGGTGACGGCTGCATACTCGCGCATATCTGCCACAGCACTGTCGACCGACGTATACTTTTTAGATAAGACCCCAATCAGTACATAACCTTTTGCCGCCAGCCAGAGTTGCCCGGCATTTTCTTTCGAACCGGCCAGTACATTCAGGCAGACCCGATTCTGATAAAAATGAGTGGTCAGGGACATAGGATTTTTTCTCCGTTGAGGATGGTAGTAATCCGCTGGAAAATAAAAGTCAGCTGTGTGGTACTGATACTGCGTACATCCACTTCTATACTGCCTTCGCTGGCGTTATAACCGCGGCAATAGATAGCAATATCGCCTTCCTGTAATTGCTGAAGGATCTGTCCGGCCGTCTGGCCGGTCACTGTTTCATCAAACTGAATCCGCGTCCGGGCAATCTGGCGGCCTGCGGTGTCATACACCACACTGGCATCAACACCGCTAAGTGTATTAAGCTGGCGGATAAAAGGCGCCATTTTTGCTTCCATATCGGCCATGGCGGGCCTGCTGCGTTGCAGGTAACGCTCTATCGCCTTGCTGAGGCCAAGAATATTTTCCTTGCCGACCTTCATGGCACGTCCGATGCCGGATGATTGTTGCCTCACCCATCTGACGGGCTGCTGCCGGCCAGCCACCAACCCGCTGGCTGGTCCTTCAATGGCTTTCGCACCACTGTAAATCACCAGGTCAGCACCACAGTGAGAGTAATACTGCAGGTCTTCCTCGGCGGCGGCATCGACGATCAGCGGGACATGGTGTTGTCTGGCGACTGTGACCGCCTGTTCAATACTAAGATGGCTCTTCTGCACACAATGGTGGGATTTGATATATAAAATAGCCGCCGTTCGCGGAGTAATGGCCATCGCCAGCTGTGCGGGCGTGCACTGGTTAGCGTAACCGGCTTCTTTGAGTTGTCCGCCGCCCAGTGCCACCAGGGTACCTACGGGAGCGCCAAAATTCACGTTGTGCCCTTTGGCTATCACTATTTCATGGGGAACCTGTAATGGTGCCGTGTGCAGGTTTTCCAGTAACCAGGGATCATCTTTGACGATGACTCCGGCGATGGCCTGAGTGATACCGGCCGCAGCACAGGATACGACCACGGCATCTTCGGTCCCGAGTAAACCGGCAATATATCGCCCGCTATTCTCTGTCAGTGCCTGCATTTCGAAATAGTGGCTCAGACCGTCACTGACCGCCCGGATAACATCATCATCCGGGGTTGAAACACCGAGGATAGTCATACGGCCAGAGGCATTAATCACCTCTTTCAGTCCGTATTTTTCATACACTGAAGACATGGTTTTTTTTTCCTTCATCAGTTATACACCAGTGCCCGCCGGTAATGGCTGCCAGCGGCCGTAGCAGATACTCGCCATCCAGGGTATTGCCCTCCGCATCAGTAAACTGTTGCCGGTCCCTGCTGAGATCAAAAATAGTCAGGTCAGCATCCGCGCCTGGCGCCAGGCGGCCTTTTCCCTGTAAATTCAGCGCAAGGGCCGGATGGCAAGTTACACGGTCAAGGACTTGCGAGAGGGTCATCCCGAGATGAAGAAATGCGGACATTACCCGCGCAAGACTCCGGACCGGGCCCTGTCGCCGGTTCTGGCAGTAAATATCGGAGCTGATAGTATCGGGCAAAATCCCCCGGCCAATCGCTGTACGCGCCACCTCAAAAACGAAACTGGCACTGCCATGCCCGACATCCAGCAGGACGCCGCGCTGCAATGCATGGCTGACAGAGGTTTTCAATCCCCCGTCGGGGGTAAGTATCTGATTGGGTTTGCCGTTAAAACAATGGGTAATAATATCGCCCTGTCGCAACTGCCGGGTAATCTCATCAAGCCCGGGCGGCGCATTTCCCAGATGAACCATCAGGGGCAAGCCGGGATTTTCCTGCTGCATCTGGCGGGCGATTAATAAGGGCGTTATGCCATTATCTCCGACGACACTGCTGCTCATCCGGGCTTTCAGGCCCACAATAAACGCCGGATAATCCTGTATTGCCCGCCGGACGGCAGTATTATCAATCAGTGACAGTGCGGAGAGTTCATCCTGTCGGGCAATACCGCAGCGGGCAATATTCAGCAGGGCATAGACACAGGTACGGACCGTTCGGGTTAACTGATAGAAATCGCCGATGTTATCGGCACCGGTACTGCCGGCATCAATAATGGTGGTGACCCCTTGTTCCACACCGACCTTATCCGGTTCATCATGATAAACCGGTGATGGCGGGTAACAATGCACATGGCAATCTATCCAGCCGGCACTGACCAGGTAACGGCCATTCAGCGGGTATTCCCTGAGAGCATTACCGGGAAACTGCCCGAGTGCCGCAATCCTGCCCTCTTGTACCGCGATATCTGCCAGTTTCCCGTCACCGAGACGCGCACCGCGAATGATAAAATCAAACATCAGAACTCCTTATCCGTCAGACAATCATTCTGCCTCCGTCATGATCATCCGTCGGGAAGCAGAGCCGCCGCACTCACAGAGAGACAGGGAAAAGGGTACCCAGTAACATTGCACCGAGAATAGCACCGCCGGTAATCGGCTTATCCCACAGATAAAACAGCAGTGCACCGGCCAGTGACCCGAGGCCAATCGGTATGGACGTTGCCATGGCTGACAGAATAATCAGTGGCCCGAGAAAACGGCCTGATGCGTTACCGGCCCCCATCATGACGTCAGCACCGTAGGTTGAATGGCTGTTATTAATCGTGAATTTCCTTGCCAGGATAATAATGTAGCCAATCGCCAGCCCGAGCAGAAAACCGGTGACCAGAGATAACAGAAAGCTGGTCACCGGTAAGGTGATCCCTGCGGCCAGCAGCAGAGCCGGTACCCCCAGGCCGATACCGGTCTGGATTGCGCCACCAATATCCAGGATACCGACCAGTGAACCTTCGATTATCCTGGCGAACAGGAAACTGGCACCGAATGCGGCGACAGCGCCATAGACACCAGTTTCTATCCCGGAACGCAGCATTGAAACAAAGGCCACCTCATTAAATGCCCCGATACCATAGACGTAGTACATATGGGTTCCGGCGAAGACACCGGCAGAGAGCAGGCCGACAAACAGAGGAAACGCGCGGTCGGCGTACCAGAAGTTGTCTTGTGACGATTCCATGGTGATAAGTCTCCTATTTACCGTTCAGCAGGTTATGCAGAGCTCCCAGCCAGCCAGGAACATCCAGCCGGAAGGATTGCAACATCTGGATATCGAATCCGCGGAAGAAAGCGCTCATGGCAAACAGGACGATAACGGCGGCCATCATAATATTAGTGATCCTGTTCCAGCCACTTTCCTCCACACCCTTACCAATCAGGATCCCCAGTACGACACCGGGAACAGCATTCCCCATGATCAGCTGGGATAACCCGCCAAAAACCGTGGCCCAGAGGCCAGACTTTTTACCGGCATCGATCGCTGCCAGCCAGAAGATCACCGGCATAACCGTGTTAACCAGCAGGTTGGCCGCCGGGACCAGTACTTTCACCGCCGTAACCTGCAGCGCCGCCGGCACCGCCGAAGCCGTCGAATTGAGAAATGTCACCACCAGCATCCCGATCAGGGTGCAGGCAAGGGTCATTTTTTTCGGATCGTGCAGGGTTTTCGCGACATTACGGTTGCTGATTAGCAGAACGGCAGCTCCCCAGTTGGGGATAATACGATGGTCAACATCCTGGGTGAATGCACCCGCAGCGACCGAGGATGCCCAGGCATTAAAGAAAAACCCCAGTCCGAAGGAGAAATGAGAAGCAGGATCACCGGCACAGGAATTAAGCTCACCTAACGTTCTGAATGCTCCCATACCTTGTGTCGCCGGCGCATGAAACATACGCGCTGCCCCGGCACCGACCCCCGCGCCCACCAGACCGCCAATAATCAGTGATTTAAATAAAATGAGTAAAAACATAGTGCTTTCCTCGTCGCAGAGCTACTGCAGGGTGAAATTGATACTTTCCGTATCAACGGCAGAAACACTGGCGGTAATTTCCAGCTCAATACTGTAGCGGTAACGTTTTCTCGCCAGGAAAAAGAACAAAAATCGCTCACGCTTACACTGATAATTGGCCTGAATCACTTTCACTTCCCGGGGTTCAATGCGCAGTAACACTTTACGTGTCGATAACAATACCGCCCTCTGTACCTGGCCGAGGGCATCAGTAAAGGCACTGACTTTGCTGATACCGTTTCCCCTGACCCTGACGGTGGTGACAAATTGTTCCTTCATCGGCTATCCACCGTATTTTTTTATCCAGGCCTGCACCAGCCGCTCTCCGAGTACTTCCTGATCCATAAAACCGAAGCCCAGCACTTTGTTTCCCTCGTTAATCGCCGTGACACCCTCGTCAACCGAACGCATGCCATACTTTGCCGGATACCCATATGTTGTCCGGGCGGTAATCGCTCCTGCGCCGCCGCTGCCGCAAAAAGAGAGGCCGAATGATGCACCCTGCGCATGCATGGTTTCGCCCAGCTTCATATCTGCCGCAACGCCGGCAATCACGATGGCGGTACCTCCCGCTTTTTCTACCCCGGCCGCGACTTTCTGACCTTTGCCCAGACGGTCTCCAATCACTACGATCACCTTTGACATATTTTCTTCCTTATTGAGGGGGGGATAACGCGCCTGTACTGTTTTTCAGGCGTGGCTGCAGGCGACAAAACCTCAGGGGGATTCTCTGGCTACTTCGAAATGAACCGATAATAGCCATGCTTCTTCCTGCGGCAGATTACCGAACAGGCTGACGATGCTGGTGGCCAGTGCCATTGACGCCGGGGAGATTTCATCAAATAGCTCCCTGTCGACCACTGGCAAGGCTTCGCCGGTTCGTGAGCGCAGAGCCATGGCCTGAACGTGTGATTGCAACATCTGTTGCTGTACCGCGGTGGGATGGATACCTGAGGCGGTAAACAGGCAGTGAATCTGTGACATTATCTGGTCGGCAAGTCCCTGAATGGCGAGTTGCTGATCTGTCATTGCTGCTGCCTGCTCCATAGTGACTCCTTTTGCCTGCTGTTTCGCGAAGAACACTGAATCCCTGTTTACGGAATCAATACAGTAGCCTGTGGCAGCGGGGCTGTGTAGCCGGCAGTTTTTCCTGCTGGCTGTGGAAAAAGTCGCGGTGAAGATGATCAGTCGCACAAAAAAACAGCGCATACACCAACGGATTATCTAATTCTGTTATGGCGGCAGAATGCTCCTGACGCAGCAGCCACGTGTGTATAACGGATGCGGACTTTCCTGTGACAGATTCTGATGTCATTATCGGAACCGTCGCCTTATACAGCGTATTATCTATTCAGACAGGAGCCGGTTATGCCGCATATTGAAATACAGTCTTTTCCACGTGAGTTAACTGATGAGCAAAAAACAGCCCTGGCCGGGGCCATGACCGCAGTGTTACAGGAACATCTGAACAGCAGTGATTCAGCGGTCAGTATTGCACTGAAATATGTGCCGCAGGAAAACTGGAAATCCACGGTCTGGGATACGCAAATTGCGCCACAGATGGATCAACTGATAAAGAAACCCGGCTATCAGCTATAAAATAACCGCATAACAGCCATCCGCGTAGCCGGCGGTACGGATTATTCATATCCGGCAATAGCTTTGCCGGATATATTATTTTTCCTTAACCGGTAATTCTGTCATGCTGTGGACACATTTTCTGCTGAAAACAACACACTGATAAGGGGACAGTCATGCGGGTAGTGACTTTAGCCGGAAGTCCGCGTTTTCCTTCGCGCTCTGCGGCATTACTGACACGTAGCCAAAAAATACTTGAATCCCGGGGGGTCGAAGTCCTGCCGTGGAATATTCAGCATTTTGAGCCCGCGGATTTAATTCAGGCCCGGTTTGATGCACCTGCAATCTCTCTGTTTAAAGAAGACCTTGCCAGTGCGCAGGGACTGATTATTGCAACGCCGGTATATAAAGCGTCTTACTCCGGAGCATTAAAAACCGTACTGGATCTGTTACCTGAACGGGCACTGGAAAATAAAGTAGTATTACCGGTGGCGACTGCCGGCAGTCATGCGCATATGCTGGCAATCGATTATGCACTTAAACCGGTGCTGGGTGCCCTGAAAGCCAGGGATATTCTGCATGGGGTTTTTGCCAACGATTCGCAAATCATCCCTGGAGAAAGGGATGTACAGATTGATGATGTGATCCTCACACGGCTCAATGATGAACTGGACGCGTTTCTCAATGCGCTGAACCGTTTGCACAGGGTGTCTGCTGAGCTTGTTGCCTGACCGATACGCGACGGTCGTTTCGGCCGTCCGTGTCTGTCACCCGTCTCATTGTGCGGTAGTTGTACTCTGCTGAACGGCGCGGTTCCGCGAAAAAATGGCGTTTTTGCTATTCCGTACTGGCGTATTGAATAAAATCCTATAACAATATGCTGTATACTTTACATCCGGGCACTGACCCTGATGACGCTTTTTCGCTGTTGCTACGTTTTGGAAATCTGAGTATGTCTGACGCTATCGAAAGAAAACCACTTCCTCTGCCAGGTGGTCATAATAAAGTATTACTGCATTCCTGCTGTGCCCCTTGCTCCGGGGAAGTGATGGAAGCCATGCTGGCATCGGGGATTGAATACACCATTTTCTTCTATAATCCGAATATCCATCCGCTGAAAGAATACGAATTACGTAAAGAAGAAAACATTCGGTTTGCCGAGAAATTTGGTGTGCCTTTTGTGGATGCGGACTATGACCGTGACAACTGGTTTGAGCGGGCTAAAGGAATGGAGTGGTCTCCGGAACGCGGAGAACGCTGTACGATGTGTTTCGATATGCGTTTCGAGCGTACTGCATTATATGCCCACGAGCATGGTTTCCCGGTGATCACTTCGTCGCTGGGGATTTCCCGCTGGAAGGATATGAAGCAAATCAATGGTTGCGGTGTCCGTGCGGCGGAAAAATATCCGGACATGATGTACTGGGAGTTTAACTGGCGTAAAGGCGGTGGCTCCGCCCGGATGATCGATATCAGTAAGCGGGAACGTTTTTATCAGCAGGAATATTGTGGCTGTATCTACTCGTTGCGTGACACTAACCGTCACCGTGTAGCGACGGGCCGTGAACGTATTACCATCGGGGTACAGTATTACGAACCGGAGAATAAAAAATAATTTTTCCGGTCAGTGAAAAGGCGTCCCCGCGGACGCCTTTTTTTGTGCTGCTCTGTCTGCCGGCGATTAGCGGGTCAGAATTTTCTGCTCAGCTAATTCCAGAGCAAAATAACTCATAATAATATCGGCACCGGCGCGTTTTATAGCGCCCAGGCTTTCCAGAACAACGTTCTGCTCATCGATAGCACCGGCCTGAGCAGCGAATTTAATCATCGCATACTCACCACTGACCTGATACGCCGCCAGCGGTAAATCAGTACGTTCGCGAATATCACGCAATATATCCAGATAGGCACCGGCCGGTTTCACCATCAGCGCATCGGCCCCTTCAGCCTCATCAATCAGTGACTCACGGATAGCCTCGCGGCGGTTCATCGGGTTCATCTGATAGGTTTTACGATCCCCTTTCAGTGCTGTGCCGGCGGCTTCGCGGAACGGGCCGTAAAAGGCAGACGCAAATTTGGTGGAATAGGACATAATGGCCGTATCAGTAAATCCGGCAGCATCCAGCGCCTGACGGATCGCTTTTACCTGGCCATCCATCGCTGCGGAAGGGGCGATAAAATCAGCACCGGCAGAGGCTGCGGCAACCGCCTGTTTACCCAGGTTAACCAGCGTCTGATCATTATGTACCGCACCGTTGCACAGCACCCCGCAGTGCCCATGAGAGGTATATTCGCAGAAGCAGGTATCTGACATAACCACCATGTCCGGCACCGTGTCTTTGCAGATACGTGACATTCTTGAGACCAGGCCATTCTCTGCCCAGCTGTCGCTGCCGGTGTCATCCAGATGGTGAGAGATGCCAAAGGTCATCACTGAACGGATCCCTGCCCGGGCAATACGCTCTATTTCATAGGCCAGCCGCTTTTCAGGAATTCGTACCACGCCAGGCATGGCCGTGATTGGCTGATAATCATCCAGCCCTTCTTCGACAAAGATTGGCAATACCAGATCATTCAGGCTCAGAGAGGTTTCTTTGAAGAGTTCACGGACAGATGAGTTTTTACGCAGCCTTCTTGGACGCTGCACAAGAGAGAAATCGGACATACTATACCCGGCACTGATTAAAATGTGATTCCAGTCTACTCCTTTTAACCAGCAGAGACGATGTAAGCCGCAATAATTGTTACATAATATCCCTCAGCGGGGGCCCGCTGAGGGAGAGGGGATTACTCGTTAATGTCCGGATGCTGTTGTACCAGGGTTTTCCGTTTAGCTTCCAGGCGGGCAATTTCCTCGTCAATATCTTCAATTTTGTGTTCGATATTGTCGTGGTGTTCCTGCAGAATCTCTCTGGCTTCTGCCAGATCAGAAGCTGCCGGTGTTGCACCGCTTAAAGGTTTGTTGGCGGTTTCTTTCATAAAGATACCGGTCAGTAAGCCAATCACCGCGATAACCATCAGATAATAAGCCGGCATAAACAGGTTATTGGTCGCCTCCACCAGCCAGGCGGCGAGTGTCGGGGTCAGACCGGCAACCAGAATCGAAATATTAAAGGCACTGGCCAGCGCACTATAACGGATATGGGTCGGAAACATTGCCGGCAGGGTAGAAGCCATGACGCCGGTAAAGGCATTGAGGATCACTGCCAGAATCAGCAGCCCTGCAAAGATCAGTCCGAGTACATTACTGGTGATCAGCATAAACGCCGGAATCGCAAAAATCAGCAGGGCAATACTGCCGATAATTACAAACGGACGACGCCCGAAACGGTCACTGAGCATACCCATTACCGGCTGAACGAACAGCATACCAATCATTATTGCAATGATGATCAGTACCCCGTGATCTTCTGAATAATGCAGATTATGGGTCAGATAGCTGGGCATATAGGTCAGTAACATGTAATAGGTCACATTGGTCGAAATCACCAGACCGACACAGGACAACAGGCTTTTCCAGTGTTTGGTGGCAATTTCTCTGAATGAGACTTTCGGACCATCCTGTAACCCTTCACGGTCGCCTTGCTCAAGTTTATCCACATGTTGCTGAAACGCAGGCGTTTCTTCCAGGGCGTGGCGTAAATAGAGCCCGACCACCCCTAACGGTAATGCCAGGAAGAACGGCAAACGCCAGCCCCATTCCATGAATTTTTCGTCACCGACGATGGTAGAGATAAGCACCACAATCCCTGCACCGAGGACAAAGCCGATAATGGAACCAAAGTCGAGCCAGCTACCCATAAAACCGCGTTTACGGTCAGGGGAGTATTCGGCAACAAAAATAGATGCTCCGGTATATTCTCCGCCGACGGAGAACCCCTGCGCCATTTTAGCAATTAACAGCAGGATCGGTGCCCAGATACCGATGGAGGCATATGAGGGGATAAGTCCTATACAGAAAGTACTGATCGACATAATGACGATAGTGATGGACAGGATTTTCTGTCGGCCGTATTTATCGCCGAGCATACCGAAGAACAGCCCACCCAACGGGCGGATCAGGAACGGAACAGAGAAGGTGGCGAGAGCCGCAATCATCTGGATACCGGGAGATGCTGAAGGGAAAAATACTTTACCTAATGCAAAGGCAACAAATCCATAAACCCCGAAATCAAACCATTCCATGGCGTTGCCTAGCGATGCAGCAGTAATCGCCTTCCGCAACCTGGCGTCATCGATAATGGTGACGTCATCAATCCCAATGGGTTTTATACGCTTCCTACGCAATTTCATATGAATACCTGTATTTTGTTCATAAGTTATCAGCATGATCCCCGGTAATCGATGTGTAAAAATATTACCGGCGATAGTAAGCATAGATGCAAATTGTCGTTTCGGACCACCCTGATCGTACAATAAATTAACGGACTTATTATTGTAATGAACGGTTAAGTATAACCTTTTTGTATACTAAAAGATATTTTGGGTATTTTTTGGTCGTTATGGAGAAGTCAGGGGGAAATGGCAGGTATGTGTCTCACTGACAGAACAGGATTATCACGCCCTGACGAGGCGTGATAATCGTCACTGAAAATTATTTCAGTGTAATTGTTTTCACAATATTTTCGGCGGTAGTTTGTGACTGGGCCTGATTATCGGCAGGTAATGAGATTTGCAGAGTAATCAGTTTTCCGTCAACTTTGGTCATCACCACCGTTGACCAGTTTGTCTGGTTTTTGGCAGAAATAACGCTGTCCAGCTGCTGCGCCGGGTGACCACTCAGGGTAATTTCTTTATCAGAGACGACCTGCAACTGCGGGTCACGGTTGCGCTGCTGTTGTTCCAGCCGCTGACTGAGTACATCCAGTGCTTCACTGGTGTTATCACCGGTAATCACGATAATCGCCTGTTGCCCATTATTGTTTGCATAAACATGCATGTTATTGCCGGTGGTGCCGAGTTTCCCGGTCTGATCTGTCATTCCTGATGGCAGGGTGAAACTCAGTTTTCCCCCGGCCAGGGTCACGGTTTGTGCATCCTGCTGGCTGGCGGCGGCATGCTGCCCGGCAGTATCCTCTTTCTTCTGGTCACATGCAGCCAGACCGATGACCAGTAATCCGACACTGAGGTATTTAAGTAACTTGCTCATCTGAATTCCTTTTTATATTTCACATCGGGTGATCACAACGAAAATGAACGGGAAAAGCAATCCGTTGATTGTCACCAAATCTTAGCTGTTGTCACAGACCCGGTCATTCAGTGTTAACCTGAACTGACCGCGGGTTGTTGCGTCCTGCCGGACATCTTTTTCAGGATAGCATTCAGCAGCACACCATAGGCAGGCAGGAAAAAGACCAGGCAAATAAATATCTTATAACTGTAGTCCGCCAGGGCGATTTCGAACCAGTGCTGAGCCATAAACGCATCACTGCTGTGATAAAATGCGATAAAGAAAAATGCCAGTGTATCGCTGATATTTCCCAGAAACATTGCCGCAGCCGGAGCCAGCCACCAGCGGGACAGGCGGCGCAGCCGGTCGAATACGTAAATATCCAGTATTTGTCCCAGAACATAAGCCATAAAGCTGGCCAGCGCTATTCTGGCGACGACGACATTGATGTGCTGCAGTGAATCCCAGCCCTGCCAGCTGCCCTGATAAAAAAAACAGGACACAACGTAAGAAACCCCCAGAGCAGGGAGCATCACCAGCAAAATAATGCGTCTGGCCAGCGGTGCACCAAAAATGCGTACCGTCAGGTCAGTGGCGAGGAAGATAAACGGAAAACTGAATGCACCCCAGGTGGTATGAAACCCGAAAATATCGACGGGCAACTGCACCAGGTAATTACTTGAGGTAATAATCAGTAAATGAAATACAGACAAAACGACACCGGCAAACCATTGCTGGCGGGGAGTAAAGGTGATCATAGCTGGCCTTTTTAGGTTGGGGTGAGGGAACCCATATATCGGCCGGAGGGCTGCGTGAACGCAGGCAGTCTTCCGGCATTACAGTGTACAATAAACCGCTCGCATGTTACCTGCCTGGCGAGACAATGCAAGAAAAGTCTCTGTTGATCACCGCACCTCAGGCGTTTGTCTGGCTGCCGGGCGCGGGGTAGAATAACCATCCTTTATGTTTATCAGAGTACGTCATGAGTGATCTCTTCAGTAGCGCCGATCATACCCTCGATGCGCTGGGTCTGCGTTGTCCCGAACCGGTAATGATGGTGCGTAAAACCATTCGTTATATGCAGGAAGGTGAGACTTTATTAATTATTGCCGATGATCCGGCAACCACACGCGATATTCCGGGGTTTTGTCGTTTTATGGAACATACCTTGCTGGAACAGGACACCGCGCAGTTGCCTTTTCATTATCTGGTAAAAAAAGGTCTCTGAGACAACAGCACCGCAGACAAAAATTACGGTGTCTGCCTGCGGGTCTGTATCAGGAAAGCCACAGGGAACGAATAATCATAAAGTGGCCGAGGATAAATAAGGCTTCATAAATTGCTCTGTCGGCCGGGAAACGATGACGGAAAAAACTGATTAACCAGCAAAAATTCGCCAGTAACAGTAAAATGGCCCCGGCCATTAAAGACAGCGTCTGATCGGTTTGCAGGCTGACATATTGCAGGATCGCCAGCCAGCACATCACTAATACCATGGTCAGCATGGTGCATACCGGCCAGCAGAGCTCGTCCAGTTGCTTACGAATGGTCATCAGTACCAGCAGACCGGCGACCAGCAGGGCTACCGGGACAGGCCAGTAAATCGTCAGGGTTATCCCGCGGGTCAGACTGAGCGTATACAGTAAATACGACAGGAACATGGTACCGAAGGCGTAGACCAGTTGCGGACGTGACAACAGACTCAGGACCCCGCCAGCCATAGCGGCAACCAGTCCGCCAATCAGTAAATAATCCGTGACCGAGCGGACAGGGGCCTGCCATGCCCATGCCAGCATTAGCAGAAAAGTTACGGGTTTAAACAACCAGCGCTGCCAGCGCGGGCCACGGTAAGAGGCGTCAATATACAGCCATCCGGAAAACAGTACTGCAAGAAATGACCAAAGCATATGCTCTTCCTTAATCCTTTTCGAATCTGGCCGGTAACGGGCAAGAGCGGTGCTATCCGCGATACCCTTTGACTTTCGGCCACTGCCAGCGATTATTACTGTGAATGATGAAAAATACAGGAAAAATAATACAGATTTTATTTCTTCCTGCGCACTGCCCCGGAGGACTGATGAGTAAACCACCGCTTATTTTTATTATCGTCATCGTTGCTATTATTCTGCTGGCCGGCCGGCAGTTTTTCAGACAACGCAGTGAAAATGCCCTGAATGATGCGTCACCGGTGGTTACACAACAGGCGCTGGTGGTCAGTAAACGCGACTTTACGGCTGATAACCGGCGTTCACGACAACGAGAAGTGATTGCCGGTGAAATAGTGCGTTATGAAGTGACGTTCCGCCGCGAACCGGTGGGTGATGACTTCAGCGTACAGATGTCAGAGGAGCAGTATAATCAGTGCAGGGTCGGGACAACGGGCGCCTTACGTATGCAGGGCACCCGTTTTATCGGTTTTACCGCCGGCGGCCACTGATCAGGGAGTGGCGTTCCGTTGACGGAGTCGCTCAGTGTTTAGGATAATTTTTCTTCTGCCACGCCAGCAGTTCAAAAACGCCAAAAAAAAATATTTTCAACTGAGTCAGACCGCCGAGTGCCGGCCCGTCTTTGGGCTGGGTGGCACGCAGTAAAACCAGCTGCAGGCCGTGCATCACCACCATAAAAAACAGTGCCACATCAATAAAGTATTTCAATGGTTTCGGGGCCGGATGCACTATATTCATCAGTAAAAAAGCCCAGACAAACAGCATCAGGATACGTCCGCCGATAAGTAACATAATTATTCTCCCTGAGAGTCCGGTGCAGAGTGATGATAGAGGCGATAAGCGACCTGACCTGCCACTTTCTCACGGTGCAGTTGCCAGCTGGCAGGTACCTGCGGAGCGCCTTGTTCCACTTCACATTCAATATAGATCAAGGCATTGCTGGCCAGCCAGCCGCCGGTATCCAGTAAGGTGATTGTCTGTGCCAGCAGTCCTTTACGGAAAGGGGGATCGATAAACACAATATCGTACGGCTGACCGGGAGTCCCTAACCAGCGCAGGGTGTCTGCCTGTATTACCTGTCCGGCGCTACTGTTAAGGGTACGCAGATTCCCTGTCAGCTGACGCGCCACCTGAGGTTCCAGCTCAACTAAGGTGACATGTCCCGCATAACGTGACAATGCCTCGATACCCAGAGCACCACTTCCGGCAAAACAGTCCAGGCAACGGGCCTGTGGCAGGTCTGCCGCCAGCCAGTTGAACAGGGTTTCCCGTACCCGGTCAGTGGTTGGCCGCAGCCCGGCACTTTCCGGGACCGGAAGTTTCCGGCCTCGCCATTGTCCGCCAATAATTCGTATTTGTCCGGCACCTGCCGGTGCCCGGGAATGTTTCTTCATTTCAATCACAACTCTTCATAATTTGTTGCTTAGTTTAACGGGCAGCGGCGTGATAAGAAACGGTAAAAAAGGGTGCTGTAATGCAATGCCAGGAAAATGATAGACTATCTGACTATGCTTTCACGATCTCTGCGGGTGCCTGATCGCGGCAGGGATTTGATAAATTAACATCTATGTTCCGAATTTTTTCTGGCAGAACCTGACGCGGTTCTCTGATTCGGGCCTAAAGGAGTGTCGTTAGATAATGGCAAAAGAAAAAAAACGGGGCTTTTTCTCCTGGCTGGGTTTTGGTCGCGATGAAGATACCGCAGAACCGGAAAAACAACCCGCAGAACAAAAAGAAACCCCGGACGCTGGCCCTGCGCAGGATCCCGCATCTGATACGGAAACCCCTGCGGCCGGCAGTACAGATGTTCCTGTAGTGACAGAAGAAACCTCAGAGCTACCTGCGGCGGCAGATATGGCTGCTGAGATTACAGAGGCTGAGTCGCAACGGCCACCGGCAGTCCCTGACCAGCCGGTTGACGTTGCTTCACCGGAGACAGAACAGCCGGTGACGGCTGACGTGCCTGAACCTGTGACCCTGATACAGGAACCCGGGGTGATGTCCGGCGTTACGGCACCTGACACGGATACGGAGCAGCTACTGGCGGCGAAAGTGGCTGAACAGCAGATGCCTGTTGCGGCTCCGGTCCCGGAGCACGCCGCTCAGGACAGTAACAGCCTGTCTGAATCCTCAGCGGCTGTCGTCGAAAGCCGTCAGGAGATACCGGCAACGATCGCGACGCAAAGCGAAAACGTTCCCTCCGTGTCTCAGAATAGTCCGGAAGCGCAGGTTGTTGATGCCCCTGAATCAGCGAGAGTTACCGAGCAGGAACGTCCGACACGGGAAGGTTTTTTTGCCCGTTTAAAACGCAGCCTGGTGAAAACACGACAGAATCTTGGCTCCGGTTTTATCGGTTTATTTCGCGGTAAAAAAATCGATGATGATCTGTTTGAAGAGCTTGAAGAACAACTACTTATCGCCGATGTCGGGGTTGAAACGACCCGTAAGATTATTGGCAGTCTGACAGAACATGCCAGCCGGAAACAGTTACGGGATGCGGAGGCGCTTTATGGTCTGTTAAAAGACGAAATGTCCTCCATTCTGGATAAAGTTGAACAACCGCTGGATATTGAAGGAAAAACACCTTTTGTTATCCTGATGGTCGGTGTGAATGGTGTGGGTAAAACCACGACCATCGGTAAGCTGGCACGCCAGTTTCAGTCTCAGGGGAAATCGGTCATGCTGGCCGCCGGAGATACCTTCCGTGCCGCTGCGGTGGAACAGCTGGAAGTCTGGGGCAAACGCAACAATATTCCGGTGGTTGCCCAGCACACGGGCGCGGATTCAGCATCGGTGATTTTCGATGCAATTCAGGCGGCTAAATCCCGCGGGATTGATGTGCTGATCGCCGATACCGCAGGGCGTCTGCAGAATAAATCTCACCTGATGGAAGAACTGAAGAAAATCACCCGTGTGATGAGCAAACTGGATGACAGCGCTCCCCATGAGGTGATGCTGACCCTGGACGCCAGCACCGGGCAGAATGCGATCAGTCAGGCGAAATTATTCAATGAAGCCGTTGGCCTGAGCGGTATTACACTGACTAAACTGGATGGTACAGCTAAAGGCGGGGTGATTTTCTCCGTGGCTGACCAGTTCAATATTCCTATCCGGTACATTGGTGTCGGTGAAGGCATTGATGATTTACGGCCATTTAAGGCCGGCGATTTTATAGAGGCATTGTTTGCCCGAGAGGACTAATTTGGATGATTCGCTTTGAAGAGGTCAGTAAAGCTTATCTGGGGGGACGCCAGGCGCTTCAGGGTGTGGATTTTCATCTGCGTCAGGGAGAAATGGCGTTTCTGACAGGTCATTCGGGAGCAGGTAAAAGTACATTGCTCAAATTGATCTGCGGAATTGAACGTCCCAGTGCCGGACAAATCTGGTTTAGCGGCCATAATATAACGCGTTTGCGTAATAGCGAGATCCCGTTCCTGCGCCGGCAAATCGGGATGATCTTTCAGGATCATCATTTGCTGATGGACAGAACGGTCTACGATAATATCGCCATCCCGTTAATTATTTCCGGCGCCAGTGGCGAAGATATCCGCCGCCGGGTGTCTGCCGCACTGGATAAGGTCGGCCTTCTCGATAAAGCGAAAAGTTTTCCGATACAACTTTCCGGGGGTGAGCAGCAACGTGTTGGTATCGCCAGAGCAGTGGTGAATAAACCGGCATTATTACTGGCGGACGAACCGACCGGTAATCTTGATCACGCCTTATCTGAAGATATCCTGCGTTTATTTGAAGAATTTAACCGCGTTGGTGTCACTGTATTGATGGCAACTCATGATATGTCTCTTATTTCCCGTAGAAATTATCGTGTGATGACCCTCAGTCAGGGACGTTTACATGGGGGAGTGGCATGAAGTTCGGTAAGGGAAATCAGGTTAACCGGCGGGTTAAAAAGTCGCCTGCGGCAGCGGCCAGACCAAGGTCTAAGCCAAAGCCAAAACGGGTATCTAAAGAGAAAGCACTGCGCGGCGGGTGGCAGGAGCAATGGCATTATGCCTGGCGCGGAATGCTTGCCGATATGCTGCGTCAGCCGTTAGCGACCTTACTGACGGTAACCGTTATCGCTATTTCACTGACACTGCCCAGTGTCTGTTATATCGTCTGGAAAAACGTCGATCAGGCTGCGACCGAATGGTATCCGGCACCTCAGCTGACGGTCTATCTGTCGAAAACACTGGATGATGACGCAGCACAGAATGTGATTAACCAGCTGAAACAGACAGACGGCGTGCAGCATGTGGATTATCTCAGCCGAGAAGAAGCACTGAATGAATTCCGTAACTGGTCCGGATTTGGCGGTGCGATGGATATGCTTGAGCAGAATCCTCTGCCAGCGGTGGCGATTATCACGCCGGCACTGAATTTCCAGAATTCAGAGACCATGAATACCCTGCGTGATCGGGTAGCAAAAGTGAGTGGTATTGATGAGGTCCGGATGGATGACAGCTGGTTTGCCCGGCTTTCAGCTCTGACCGGACTTGTCGGTCAGGTGGCTTTAATGATCGGGCTGCTGATGGTGGTGGCCGTCTTCCTGGTGATTGGTAACAGTGTCCGGCTGAGTATTTTTGCCCGCCGCGATACGATTAATGTACAGAAACTGATCGGTGCAACAGATGGCTTTATTCTGCGCCCCTTTGTTTACGGCGGTGCGATGCTTGGATTATCCGGCGCTTTTGTCTCGCTGATTTTATCAGAGGTTCTGGTCTTCCGGCTGGAGTCGGTGGTCTCCCATGTCGCCAGTGTGTTCAGTACTTCTTTTACACTGACGGGTTTCTCATGGGATGAAGCGTTACTGCTATTACTGGTTTCGGCGATGGTGGGCTGGATAGCCGCCTGGCTGGCGACGGCACAACATTTACGCCGTTTTACACCGCAGTAATCAGGGGAAATATTTTTTTGCTATACTTTTCCTCTGTTGCCAAAGGTCGGGGAGCAGAGGAGCTTTCCCCGCAGTACTCCGGGCCTTGTCAAAATATTCACAGGTAAAACTGAACCTGTGGATAACTTTTGTGTCTTAATGATTAATAGCACGCATTGCTTTCGATCTTTTGACACGGCTGACATAATAGAGGTGCTGGTTGTAAGGATCAGGCAATATTTTTTATGAATTCTGAGAGGGTTTGAATGACCAAAGAAATGCAAGCTCTGGCTATTGCTCCTCTGGGTAATCTTGATGCATATATCCGGGCGGCTAATGGCTGCCCGATGCTGACAGCCGATGAGGAAAAAATGCTGGCTGAACGGCTGCATTACCAAGGCGATCTGGATGCAGCCAAAAAGCTGATCCTGTCACATTTGCGCTTTGTGGTTCATATCGCTCGTAATTATGCAGGTTATGGTTTACCTCAGGCTGACCTTGTTCAGGAAGGTAATATCGGTCTGATGAAGGCGGTACGCCGTTTTAACCCCGAAGTGGGTGTGCGTCTGGTCTCGTTCGCGGTGCACTGGATCAAAGCTGAAATTCACGAATATGTACTGCGTAACTGGCGGATCGTGAAAGTAGCAACCACCAAAGCACAGCGGAAGTTATTCTTTAATCTGCGTAAAACCAAACAGCGGCTTGGCTGGTTTAACCAGGATGAAGTTGAAATGGTGGCGCGCGAGCTGGGTGTCAGCAGTAAAGACGTACGTGAGATGGAATCGCGGATGGCGGCTCAGGATATGACTTTCGATCCGACTCCGGACGATGAAAATGCCGAGGGTAAGTCTGCAGCACCGGTGTTTTATCTGCAGGACAAAACGTCTGATTTTGCTGATGGTATCGAAGAAGATAACTGGGAATCACACGCAGCCGACAAACTCAGTGATGCTATGCAGGGGCTCGACGAACGCAGCCAGCATATTATTCGCGCCCGCTGGCTGGATGATGACAACAAAACCACATTGCAGGAGCTGGCCGATAAGTACGGTGTTTCCGCTGAGCGTGTTCGTCAGCTGGAAAAAAATGCGATGAAAAAACTGCGTGTTGCTATCGAAGCATGATAAGACGACAGTGCAGTCACAGCAGGGTGGCCCATGGCCACCCTTTTTTATGCCTGTTATTCAACGGGTTTTAGACCAGCATTGCGGGTGCTGTGGCTGAAAACCACAGTATTGTAAAAAAAGGCAGGCCGCGTCAGAAAACGGGAACCCTGCCGTGCTGATTTCCCAGTGGCTGATCGCCGGATTCATCCGCAGGGTTTCTTCCAGCAAAAAATATCCGACACCGCGTCTGCGGGTGGCTTCCCTTACCATGAACCGCCGGATATTCCCGGTCTGGTGTTGCACCTGTAATTCAAGCCCCGCCAGCAGCCGCTGATTAAAACGGGCAACATACCATTCCGGGTGATCCGTGCTGTTCAGGTACTGTTCTGCCGGGGTCTCCGGCCATATTTTCTTCAGGTCAGCCAGGTCCTGTGCTGAGGGATCGGACAGTCGTTCTATGGTCAGTCTCATGGTGATATCCGGTTCTGTTGGCAGGCCGGGGAAAGGCATCCGGGCGAAGATACTATGATCTTTTCCTGATATCTGTCATTACCCGGTCATATCTCTGTCATCTTATATTAATTTTTCTGTCATTTTTCCGTGTCATTTTACCTCGCGAACTTCCCATAGCGCACGATCATGCCACAGGATAAAACTATGTCAGTTCTTAAATTTCGTCGTCATGCCGCATGTGTAATGCTGGCATTAGGGTTGAGCGGAAATGCTTTCGCTGTGACCGAAATACCTTTCTGGCATTCCATGGAAGGCGGGCTGGGTACCGAAGTTGATTCGCTGGCCCAGCGTTTTAACCAGACACACCCGGAATATAAAATTGTACCGGTGTACAAAGGTAACTACGAACAGAGCCTTGCGGCCGGTATTGCTGCTGTTCGCAGCGGTGATGCACCTGCAATATTACAGGTGTATGAAGTGGGTACGGCTACCATGATGGCATCGCATGCGATTAAACCGGTCTATCAGGTCTTTAAAGATGCCGGTGTGCCTTTTGATGAGCAGCAGTTTGTACCGACGATCGTTGGTTATTACAGTGACGCAAAAACCGGTCATATGCTGTCTGAGCCTTTTAACAGCTCGACACCGGTACTGTATTACAACAAGGATGCGTTCAAAAAAGCCGGCCTGAATCCTGATCAGCCACCAAAAACCTGGCAGGAACTGGAAGCGGATGCTGCTGCACTGCGTAAGTCAGGGATGAGCTGCGGTTATGCCAGTGGCTGGCAAGGCTGGATTCAGCTCGAAGAATTCAGTGCATGGCATGGTCTGCCGTTTGCTTCTGAGAATAACGGGTTTGATGGCACAGACGCCAAACTGGTGTTTAATGGCCCTGAGCAGATTCGCCATATTGAGATGCTGGAACGCATGAACAAGGCAGGTACCTTTACCTACTTTGGGCGGAAAGATGAGTCGACTGCTAAGTTCTACAGTGGTGACTGCGGAATGACAACCGCCTCGTCCGCCTCTCTGGCAGATATCCGGCAGTATGCCAAATTTAATTTTGGTGTCGGGATGATGCCATACGATGAAACAGTGAAGAACGCACCGCAGAATGCCATGATTGGCGGAGCCAGTCTGTGGGTGATGCGTGGTCAGAATGATGCAACTTATAAAGGGGTCGCTGAGTTTCTGAAATACCTTGCACAGCCGGAAATTGCTGCCGAATGGCATCAGAAAACCGGTTACCTGCCGGCAACAACGGCAGCCTATGATCTTAGTCGCCAGCAGGGCTTCTACCAGAAGAACCCCGGTGCTGATATCGCCATGAAACAAATGCTGAACAAGCCGCCGCTCGCTTTTACTAAAGGTCTGCGTCTGGGCAATATGCCACAGATCCGTACCGTGGTGGATGAAGAACTGGAAAGTGTCTGGACCGGGAAAGAAACCCCGAAAGCAGCACTGGATAATGCCGTTACACGTGGTAATCAGTTACTTCGTCGCTTCCAGCAGCAGGTTAATTAGTCAAATTACCTGCGGAAAAAGCCGCGTCTGTCAGAGATTACTCCAGTATAACTGACAGTCGCGGCCCGGAGGTCTACCGCCTGAGGTCAGGGTTTTATGTCATCTTCTCGTCCCGTTTTTCGTCACCGTACACTGCCTTATCTGCTGCTGCTGCCCCAGATTGTGATTACGGTTATTTTCTTTATCTGGCCTGCCGCCGAAGCCTTGTGGTATTCGGTACTAAACCTCGACCCGTTTGGTTTTTCGGCACACTTTGTCGGGCTGGAGAATTTTACTCAGCTATTCCGGGATCCTTACTATCTGGACTCCTTTAAAACCACCCTGGTTTTCAGCTTTCTGGTGGCGGGTATCGGGTTGTTGATTTCTTTATTTCTGGCGGCACTGGTCGACCATGTACTGCGGCTGAAAAAGTTCTATCAGACCCTGTTGCTGCTTCCTTATGCGGTTGCTCCGGCGATTGCCGCGGTACTCTGGATGTTCCTGTTTAACCCGGGGATGGGTGTTATCAGCCATTTTTTGCAAAGTATTGGCTATAACTGGAACTATGCGCAAAACAGTGGCCAGGCGATGTTCCTGGTGGTACTGGCCTCCATATGGCAGCAGATCAGTTACAACTTCCTGTTCTTTTTTGCCGGATTACAGTCGATACCCCGGTCACTGGTCGAAGCGGCTGCGCTGGATGGTGCCGGGCCGGTCAGGCGTTTTATACATCTTTCGTTACCACTGATCGCCCCCGTCAGTTTCTTTTTGCTGGTAGTCAATCTGGTGTATGCCTTCTTTGATACCTTCCCGGTGATAGATGCCGCCACCCAGGGCGGGCCGGTACAGTCAACCACCACGCTGATTTATAAAATTTATCGTGAAGGTTTTACTGGTCTTGATCTCAGCTCATCAGCCGCACAGTCGGTCGTTCTGATGGTCATTGTGATTTTGCTGACGGTTGTGCAGTTCCGTTTTATTGAACGTAAGGTTCGTTATCAATGATAGAAAATCGCCGTGGATTAGATATCTTCAGTCACGTCATGCTATGGCTGGGGATCCTTACTATTCTGTTTCCGCTGTATGTCGCTTTTGTTGCGGCCACAATGGATAACCATCAGGTGTTCCAGTCCCCGATATCACTGTTGCCGGGCGGCCATTTCTGGCAAAACATCGATACGATTTGGACCCGGGGTGTCAGCCCGAACAGCCCGCCCATCGGTCAGATGCTGTTGAATAGCATCATCATGGCACTGGGGATTACGGTCGGTAAAATTGCTATTTCGATCATTTCTGCGTTTGCGCTGGTGTGGTTCCGTTTCCCGTTACGGCAGTTTTTTTTCTGGATGATTTTTATCACTCTGATGTTACCGGTGGAAGTGCGTATTTTTCCCACCGTGGAAGTGATTTCAAAATTACATATGCTGAACAGCTACAACGGATTGATCCTGCCGATGATGGCTTCTGCCACCGCGACATTCCTGTTTCGTCAGTTCTTTATGTCGATGCCCAACGAGTTGATAGAAGCAGCGCGGATCGATGGTGCCAGCCCGATGCGTTTTTTCTTCGATATCGTCTTACCCTTATCGAAAACTAACCTGGCGGCACTGTTCGTTATTACATTTATATACGGCTGGAACCAGTATCTCTGGCCTCTGTTAATTACCAGTGATTCACGGATGAGTACCGCGGTCGCCGGGATCCGCAGCATGATTTCTCTGGGAGAAGGGGTGACCCAGTGGAATCTGGTGATGGCGGCGATGTTACTGACTCTGATCCCGCCATTAGTCGTGGTCCTTATTATGCAGCGTGCCTTTGTGAAAGGCCTGGTAGAGAGTGAGAAATAGTTATGGCAAGTGTGCATTTTCAGGCAGTCACCAAATCTTACGACGGTAAAAACCGCATCCTCCAGCCTCTGGATATCACCATTAATGAAGGTGAATTTATGGTAATGGTCGGCCCTTCAGGGTGCGGTAAATCGACGTTACTGCGGATGGTTGCCGGACTGGAAACCGTCAGTTCCGGTGATATCTATATTGATCAGCGGTGTGTTACCCGGCTGGAGCCAAAAGAGCGTGGCATTGCGATGGTATTCCAGAACTACGCGCTGTACCCGCATATGACGGTTGAGCAGAATATGGGTTACGGACTAAAGATCCGTGGTATGGGTAAAGAGCAGATCCGTCAGCGGGTACTGAATGCAGCCCGTAGCCTGGAACTGGATGCATTACTGACCCGCCACCCGCGTGAACTGTCAGGCGGACAACGTCAGCGGGTCGCCATGGGCAGGGCGATCGTCCGTGAGCCTTCAGTGTTCCTGTTTGATGAACCGTTATCTAACCTTGATGCCCGGCTAAGATCACAGATGCGGCTGGAATTACAGCAATTACATCAGCGGTTAAACACCACCAGTCTCTATGTTACCCATGATCAGGTAGAAGCGATGACGCTTGCCCAGCGGGTGATGGTGATGAATAAAGGCGTGGTGGAACAGGTGGGAACTCCGTCACAAGTTTATGAGAAACCTGCTACCACTTTTGTGGCCGGTTTTATCGGTTCACCGGCGATGAATCTGCTGCCGGGCAAGGTCAGTACCGATGGCCGTGAGCTGGTGATAGATCCGCAATGCCGGATACTCCTGGCAGAACAACAGCCGGCACTGGCGAATCAGCTGGTGACTCTGGGGATCCGTCCTGAGCATATTCAGACGGTGGCTCAGTCTGCCAGCGCGATAGCCATGCAGGTGGAAACGCTGGAAATCCTGGGTGCAGATAATCTAGTGCATGGTAAAATCGGTGGTCAGCGGCTGGTGGTTCGGTTACCTCATGAACAGCGGCCTGCAGCCGGTACATTACTCTGGCTGGACTTTCCGTATCATGGACGACATTTATTTAATACCACCACAGGATTACGTCTGGAATGATATATCAGCACTGGCCCTATCCGCATATCGTCGCCCACCGTGGCGGCGGAAAATATGCACCTGAAAATACCCTCGCGGCAATCGATACCGGGCATCGTTACGGTCATACCATGATCGAATTTGATGCCAAACTGTCTGCCGACGGGCAGGTTTTCTTACTGCATGATGATTCACTGGAACGTACGACCAACGGCCACGGGATTGCCGGGCTGCAGACATGGCAAAGCTTATCCGGTCTGGATGCCGGCAGCTGGTTTTCTGAGCAGTTCAGTGCAGAGCCTCTGGCGACGCTGCCGCAGGTTGCAGAACGTTGCCGCCAGTACAGGATGCTGGCAAACATCGAAATTAAGCCGACCCGCGGTGAAGATACGATGACAGGCCGTGCTGTCGCACTGGCAGCAGAAAAACTCTGGCAGTGTCAGACGGCGCCGTTATTGTCTTCTTTTTCTCTGCAGGCACTGGCGGCTGCACAGCAGGCAGTGCCGGGGCTTCCGCGCGGACTGTTACTGGACCAATGGCGCGACGACTGGCAGCAACTGACGACCCGGCTGGGATGTGTGGCCATTCACCTTAATCACCGGTTACTGGATGCTGAACGTGTCCGGTTACTGAAAGAGGCGGGGCTGCGTATTCTGGCTTATACGGTTAATCAGCCAGAGCGGGCCCGGCAGTTGCTCGGGCTGGGGGTCGATATGATTTGTACGGATAATATTGAGTATATCGGTCCTGATTTTCGCTGAGTTGACGGGCGGGTTCTTTCCCCGCCCGTGATATATCAGGGTTGTGCATGAGTAATACGCTGCTGTGCGCGGTTTTGTTGCTGTTGTATTTTTTGCTGTAATGCCTGTGACTCCATCTGCTGATCATTACGCAGTTGCATTTGCTGCTGTTGCTGCTGCATTTGCATCTGATTCAGCATGCGTTGTTGTGACGGGTTATACATCCTGTCCGGCGGGCGAACTCCTGAAGGATCATTATTGAGCGCTGCAGCGGCCAGCAGAGGACAGGCAGCAATAAGCACTGTCAGTAGCATTTTTTTCATTGTGACCTCCGGTCTGAATCTCATCTGACAACAGAGTTTCTGCAGCGGCCTGCGGATAACGGGCCTTTGTCGTGCAGAAAACGTATCTTCTCAAAGGCGGTCACAGTTTTTTTCCCGGCTAGTGCGGTTTTCCGCTGAAACATCAGCTACGCGGCGTAGTGATAAAAAAGCAAAATTTATCTTTACAAGTGATAATGATAATGATTATTATTCACTTGTCTTCACGAGACATCTCACTCAGATAGCTGGTGAAGACACGACATTGCTCACATTGCTTCCAGTATTTTTTGCCAGCCGTCAGGCTGGCTTTTTTTTGCCCACAGCCTGCCAGCAGCAACCTTCATTTTTTTTGAACAGACCCATGAACTTTTTCCGCTATTTTTTCAGGCAGTTCGGGGTGAGACTATAAAAAACGGAGGATTAGCGAATGATTTATTTACGTAAAGCGCAGGACCGTGGTTATGCACAGCATGGCTGGCTGGAAAGCTGGCATACTTTTTCCTTTGCCGGCTATCATGACCCGGATTTTATGGGATTTTCGGCACTCAGGGTAATCAACGAAGATATTATTGCTCCGGGGCAGGGATTCGGAACCCATCCCCATAAAGATATGGAAATTCTGACCTATGTTCTGTCCGGAACGGTGGAACATCAGGACAGTATGGGCAATAAAGAACAGATTCCGGCGGGGGAATTTCAGATAATGAGTGCCGGGACCGGTGTCCGTCACTCAGAATATAATCCCAGTGGCACAGAGCCGTTACATCTGTACCAGATCTGGATTATTCCGCAGACTACCGGCATCACTCCCCGCTATGGACAACGGCGATTTGCTGACCAGCAGGGACGGCAGTGGGTATTGACACCCGATGGCCGGGAAGACTCGCTCACCGTCTGGCAGGATATGACATTATCCCGCTGGGCATTAGTGACCGGGGAGCAGGGGATGTTATCACCGCAAGCGGGGCGTAATATCTGGATTCAGGTGGTAAAAGGCCGCCTGACCATCAATGGGCAACAGGTGAATACCAGCGATGCTCTGGCTATCCGCGATGAAGCCGAATTACAGATCACTGCCGACAGTGACGCCGAAATTCTTATCTTTGATTTACCCCCGGTCTGAAAATAATCTCCAACACCAGGGCCCTGCCGGAATGATCGCCGGCGGGGCATTTTGTCTGCGGAATTGATGCTAAACTCTGCCTAATTTCTCTGGTGTGAGTTGCGATAACAATGAAGAAAAAAAGACCCGTGCTTCAGGATGTTGCCGACCAGCTGGGTGTCACAAAAATGACAGTCAGCCGCTATTTACGTAACCCCGGCCAGGTCTCTGCCGCATTGGGGGAGAAAATAGGGAGAGTACTGGATGAGCTCGGGTATATCCCTAACCGTGTACCGGATATGCTGTCCAGCGCGACCAGCCGCGCCATCGGTGTTTTGTTACCCTCACTGACCAACCATGTGTTTGCCGATGTGCTGCAGGGCATTGAAGCCGTGACGGATAATGCGGGGTACCAGACGCTGGTGGCTCACTTTGGTTATCAGCCAGAAAAAGAGGAACGACAGCTGCGTTCATTACTGGGATGGAATGTCGACGGGGTGATCCTCACCGAGCGAACCCATACCCCGGCAACCTTACGGATGCTGGAAACAGCCGGTATCCCGGTGGTTGAAATTATGGACTCAGTCTCTCCCTGCCTCGATATGGCTGTCGGGTTTGATAATGTAGACGCTGCCCGGCAAATGACCCGGATGCTGATCAGTCACGGTTACCGGTCAGTGGTTTATCTGGGGGCCCGCCTTGATGAACGTACCCTGCAAAAACAGCAGGGTTACGTGCTGGCGATGCGTGAAGCCGGCCTTGAACCACAGAGTGTGATGGACGAAATGCCCTCTTCATTTACCACGGGGGCAGTGTTGTTGCGCCATGCCCTGCAGCGCTTTCCCCGTATGGACAGCCTGTGTTGTACGAACGATGACCTGGCCGTCGGGGCGATGTTTGAATGTCAGCGGCAGGGGATTGCCGTTCCGCAACAGATAGCCATTATGGGGTTCCATGGGCACGATATTACCCGGGTGGTCTCACCGGCACTGGCCACGGTGATAACTCCCCGTAAACAAATCGGAGAAACGGCGGCCGCCATGCTGTTGCAACGTCTGCGAGGTGAAACGGTGACAGACAAAGTCCGTAACCTGGGTTTCAGTCTGTATCGTGGCGGCAGTGTTTAGCTGATTTTATGATTCAGTTCACAGTTTGATGTTTTATTTGCCAAAGCTGTTGCCAGTAATTGTCCGGGTCATGACAATGTTTTAATCAATTGTTATCGGTAACATTACTGTATCTACAGTCGGAGCAAAAAATGACTACACCCTCTTCAAATCATTATGTGTTTATTCTGATGGGCGTTTCCGGCAGTGGGAAATCGGTGGTTGCAAGCCGTGTCGCCCACCAGCTGCAAACCGCATTTCTCGATGGTGATTTTCTGCATCCGAGAGCCAATATCTTAAAAATGGCCGACGGGCACCCCCTGAATGACCAGGATCGTCAGCCCTGGCTACAGGCAATTAATGATGCGGCTTTTGCGATGCAGCGTACTCAGGCTGTATCGTTAATTGTGTGCTCGTCCCTGAAGAAAAGTTACCGTGATATCCTGCGGCAAGGGAATCACAATCTTAACTTTATCTATCTGAAAGGTGATTTTGACACCATAGAATCACGCCTTAAAGCACGGAAAGGGCATTTCTTTAAACCGGCAATGCTGGTGACTCAGTTCGCCACCCTGCAGGAACCTGCTGAGAATGAACACGATGTGATTACGGTAGATATCCGTCAGTCTGTTGATCAGGTTGTTGCGGATACCGTTGCAGCGATAAAACACGCGATTCAGTAAGGGCAGATAATGATGAGTACCGCTACACTGGTATTAACGGCAGCGGGATCTGTGCTGCTGTTACTATTGTTAGTAATGAAAGCACGGATGCATGCTTTTGTGGCCCTGATGTTAGTGTCGGTCGGTGCTGGGATTATGTCCGGAATGCCGCTGGAAAAAATTACCGAAGCAATGCAGGCAGGCATGGGCGGAACCCTGGGTTTTCTGGCGATTGTCGTCGGACTGGGGGCCATGTTCGGGAAAATTTTACATGAAACAGGGGCGGTGGATCAGATAGCGATCCGTATGCTGAAAACTTTTGGTGAAAAGCGTGCCCATTATGCGATGGGGATCGCCGGATTTATCTGTGCGCTGCCACTGTTTTTCGAAGTGGCGATTGTATTACTGATCAGTATTGCCTTCGCCGTTGCCAGACGTACCGGCGGTAACCTGGTACGGCTGGTTATCCCGTTATTCGCCGGGGTAGCCGCTGCAGCGGCTTTCGTACTGCCGGGGCCTGCGCCGATGCTGGTGGCTGCCCAGATGCATGCTGATTTTGGCTGGATGATCCTGTTAGGACTGTGCGCCGCCATTCCCGGTATGCTGATTGCCGGGCCATTATTTGGCAGTTTTATTTCCCGGCATGTGCATTTTTCATTGCCGGAAGATGATGTGCCGCCGCCAGCCGGAACCCATCAGTTACCTTCCTTTGGTTTCAGTATCTCACTGATATTATTTCCGTTAGTGCTGGTCGGGTTAAAAACCATCGGGGCACATTTTGTAACTCAGGGCTCGTCGCTGGATCACCTGCTGGAGTTTATCGGCCATCCGTTTATTGCCATTTTACTGGCCTGCCTTATTACCATCTATGGCCTGGCTTACCGTCAGGGGATGGACAAAACCCGTATCATGCAGATCTGTGGTGAAGCATTACAGCCCGCGGGGATTATTCTGCTGGTGATAGGTGCCGGCGGGGTATTCAAACAGGTACTGGTGGACTCCGGTGTGGGGCCGGCACTGGGTGATGCTGTTGCCGGTGCCGGTATGCCGGTTGCGGTGGCGTGTTTTATTCTGGCCGGTGTTGTCAGGATTATCCAGGGCTCTGCGACTGTTGCCTGTCTGACGGCAGTCGGACTGATTATGCCGGTGATCACCCCGCTTCATTACAGTGGTGCTCAGCTGGCAGCCCTCTCTGTCTGTATCGGCGGCGGATCTATTATCTGTAGTCACGTGAATGATGCGGGGTTCTGGTTATTTGGCCGTTTTACCGGAGCATCTGAAGCGCAGACTTTGAAGACCTGGACTCTGATGGAAACTATTCTGGGGACGACCGGCGGGGTTATCGGCATGATCGCTTTCTGGTTACTTAGTTAAGGAGTTGTCCCGTGTAAAATGCCGCAGCAGGTCATCTGCTGCGGCATTTTTTTATAATTTCATATAGGCGCGGATACCGTCGAGAAACATTTGTGTTGCCAGCATAATCAAAATCAGCCCCATCAGCCGTTCCAGCGCATTGACCCCTTTATTCCCCAGCAACCGTAAAAAGACACCGGACAGTAACAGAATGGTCGAGGTAATCGCCCAGGCGAGCAGCAGTGCCACGACCAGCGTCCCCGGCTGACCAGGATACTGGTGAGACATCAGCATCAGGGTTGCCAGCAGCGACGGCCCTGCCACCAGCGGAATGGCGAGGGGAACCAGGAAAGGTTCTTCGCCTGCCGGCAGCCCGGAACTTTCATTGTCAGGTCCGGGGAAAATCATTTTTATCGCGATCAGAAATAAAATAATTCCGCCGGAAATAGACACGGTTTCTGCCCGCAAATTAAGGAACGACAGTATTTTTTCGCCGGTAAACAGAAACAGCAGCATAATAGCTAACGCAATTAACAGTTCACGAATAATGACGATACGCCGCCGCCGGGGTTCCAGATGTTTAAGCACTGACATAAAGATCGGCAGGTTACCCAGCGGATCCATGATCAGCAGAAGCAGTACAGTGGCAGAAATCATTTCGGTCATAAGAGCGTTAGTATCCTTTAGCTAAACGACAACTATTAGTGCAATTGTTGAAAATGCCCGGCGTATCGAATTAATTCACTTGCCAGACAGTGTGCATTTTGTAGAGTTGGGGGTTACAGGTAAATATGATTATGACACTGAGTACCCTGCAGGGGTATTTTAGTGAATTTTTTTTCATTAATAAGCACCGGACCGGAATCTGGTGACTCAGGGATCGTATAATCCTCTGGTCCGTTGTCAATGTTCCTGACGGTGTGGCGTGGAAAAATCTGGCTCAGAATACAGGATAAGCAGGCATAACATGAAAAATGTAGGTTTTATTGGCTGGCGCGGTATGGTGGGTTCCGTACTGATGTCGAGAATGACAGAAGAACGTGATTTTGACAGTATCAATCCGATCTTTTTCTCCACTTCACAGCACGGACAACCGGCGCCTGCGTTTGGCGGCGGTCAGAATGGTGTGTTACAGGATGCGGGAGATATTGACGCATTACGGGCGCTGGATATTATCGTGACCTGCCAGGGGGGCGATTATACCAGCGAGATCTATCCCAGACTGCGGGCATCTGGCTGGCAGGGATACTGGATTGATGCAGCGTCAACCCTGCGGATGAACGATGATGCCATTATTATTCTTGATCCGGTAAACCAGCAGGTTATTCATCAGGGACTGGATAAAGGCATCAAAACCTTTGTCGGCGGTAACTGTACCGTCAGTCTGATGCTGATGTCACTCGGTGGCCTGTTTACACAGGATTTAGTGGAATGGGCCTCAGTCGCGACTTACCAGGCGGCCTCCGGGGGCGGTGCCCGGCATATGCGTGAATTATTAAGCCAGATGGGCATGCTGCATAATCATGTCGCGAAAGAGTTGCAGGATCCTGCGTCAGCGATTCTGGATATTGAGCGTAAGGTAACAGAGTTAACCCGTTCCGGTACCTTACCTGCGGATAACTTCGGTGTGCCGCTGGCAGGCAGTCTTATCCCGTGGATTGATAAACAGCTGGATAACGGGCAGAGCCGCGAAGAGTGGAAAGGCCAGGCGGAGACTAATAAGATCCTTGCGACCCGCCAGCCAGTACCGGTAGACGGCTTATGTGTGCGGGTTGGTGCTCTGCGTTGCCATAGTCAGGCGTTTACCCTGAAACTGAAAAAAGATATTCCGCTGGCTGAAATTGAACAGCTGCTGGCGGGACATAATGAATGGGCCAGAGTAATCCCTAATGATCGTGAACTGACTATGCGTGAACTGACACCTGCGGCGGTGACAGGTACGCTGAATACCCCGGTAGGCCGGTTGCGTAAACTGAATATGGGTCCTGAATACCTGTCGGCCTTTACGGTGGGTGATCAGCTGCTATGGGGGGCTGCTGAGCCTCTGAGAAGAATGCTGCGTCAGCTGGCAGGTTAAGCGGTCAGAAAGGTGAAAAAGGCGACGGTTATGTCGCCTTTTTAGATTACGCAGCGAGTCAGAGGGTACGGGTTTCTGCGGCGGCCGGGCGGGGGATCGTCTGTGGATAACGGACCTGCAGCCATTCAGTAATACGGGCCTGCTGTGCTGGCGTCAGCCACATACCTTGTTTGGTTCTGCGCCAGATGGCATCATCAAGTTCGCGTACCCATTCGTTATCTGCCAGATAGCGCAGTTCGGCCTCATAAAATTCATGACCAAAATTTTCACCCAGCTCTGCCAGTTGCTGCGCATCTCCCAGTAATTTCTCCGTATTACTGCCGTAGGTCCGTGCGTAATGAGTCGCCATACTGGTCGTGATAAACGGATAACGTCTGCGCAGTCCGGCAGCCAGATCCTCTCTGCTGCCGGAGAAGTGGCCGCCGGGCAGTACCGCATTTTTCGTCCAGGCCGGGCCGGCTTGCGGGTAGTATTTCGCCAGTTTTTCCAGCGCATGTTCTGCCAGTTTGCGGTAGGTGGTCAGCTTACCGCCAAAAACGGATAATAGCGGGGCTTTACCCTGCTCATCATGCACATCAAGGGTGTAGTCACGGGTCACGGCCTGGGGTGAATCAGACTCATCATCACATAATGGCCGGACGCCGGAGTATGTCCAGACAATGTCCTGACGTGACAGGTTGTGACGGAAATGCTGGTTAAATACTGTTAGCAGGTAGTCAATTTCGTTGTCGTCAATAGCAACCTGCGCCGGATCACCATGGTATTCAACATCGGTGGTGCCAATGATAGAAAATTCGTCCATCCACGGGATGACAAAAACTATCCGGTGATCTTCATTTTGCAGGATATAGGCTTGTTTATCGTTATGTACCCGCGGGACGACAATATGGCTGCCTTTGATTAAACGGATACCGTACGGCGATTTAAGCTGCAGGCCGTGATCAAAAAATTCTTTAACCCAGGGGCCGGCAGCATTTACCAGCCCCCTCGCCTGCCAGCGAAATATTTCTCCCTTGTCCGTATCTTCGGCTTCGACCATCCACAGACCGTTTTCGCGCCAGGCGCGGGTGACCCGGGTACGGGTTCTGACTTCCCCGCCACGTTCCGTGACTGCCTGAGCATTGAGCACAACCATCCGCGCATCATCGACCCAGCAGTCCGAATACTCAAAGCCACGGGTGATTTCGGGTTTCAGTACCGAGTCCTGACCAAAGCTGATCCCCCGGCTGGCGGGCAGACTGGTACGTTTGCCTAAATGATCATACAGGAACAATCCGGCGCGGATCATCCACGCGGGGCGCAGATGCGGGCGATGCGGCAGACGAAATCGCATCGGAAACGCCAGATGCGGTGCCATTCTGAGCAGAACTTCACGTTCGGCAAGGGCTTCACTGACCAGACGGAATTCATAATGTTCCAGATAGCGTAAGCCACCGTGGATCAGTTTCGAACTGGCAGAAGAAGTCGCAGAGGCAAAATCCCTGGCTTCCAGCATCAATACGGACAGGCCGCGTCCGGCGGCATCTGCCGCAATACCGGCACCGTTGATACCGCCACCGATGACGATCAGATCTTTGGTTTCCACGTAGTATCCCCCGGGGTTCGGAAAATCATGTTATGTTCGTTTTCGAGCTTTATGGTAGTCGAAAACAAACATTGACGCCAATGGTTAACCAGAAGAAAACAATTTTGCGTGATACAGGTAACATAAACACACAACAAAAAAACTGACGATTATTTTTTAACGGATTATTGAGCGCCGGGATCAGGTTACAATGTGCGGCAGTGAACTGATGAGATGAATGAGAGAGATTATGGAAACCTATGAGTGTATCAGTGTGCAGCAGGCCGATGAAAAGTTACAGCAGGGGGCATTGCTGGTGGATATTCGTGACCCGCAAAGTTTTGACGCCGCCCATGTGGCAGAAGCTTTTCACCTTACCCAGGGCACTCTTAACACTTTTATGGAAAAAGCTGATCCGGATCAGCCGGTGATGGTGCTTTGTTATCACGGTAACAGCAGCAAAGGGGCTGCCCAGTACCTGATCAATCAGGGCTTTGACCAGGTCTACAGTGTGGATGGTGGTTTCGATGCCTGGCGGACAGCTTTTCCGGCTCAGATTTGTACTGATGCCCGTCAGAGCTGACAGACGATCACAGAGGGGAACTCCATGAAACGTATCTCTCAGCTTGCGAATCCACGCATGGCTCAGGCGTTTATCGACTATATGGCCACCCGCGGTATCAGGCTGCACCTTGAACAGCAGCAGCAATATTATCTGTTATGGCTGGACGATGATGAGCAACTGGCACTGGTCGAAAGCGAATACGCGCTCTTTATCCGGGATCCTGATCATCCGCGTTACCAGGATGCCAGCTGGAAAAGTGGCGATACCCGGTTTCAGATAAATTACCCGCGTGGGCATCTGTGGCGTACCGTTCGTGAGCGCGGTGGTCCGATAACGATGACGGTGTCAGCCCTCTGTATTCTGGTATTTATTCTGATGCAGTTGCTGGGGGAGGATAGGGTACTGAGCTGGCTGGCATGGCCGCAGGGGCCGGACCAGTATTTTCAGCTCTGGCGCTGGGTCAGCCCCGCATTTTTGCATTTTTCTTTTTTACATATCCTGTTCAACTTACTGTGGTGGTGGTATCTCGGCGGGGCGGTTGAAAAAAGACTGGGCAGCGGAAAACTGTTTGTGATTACACTGATTTCCGCCTTACTGAGTGGCTGGATGCAGGCTAAATTCAGCGGTGTCTGGTTTGGCGGCCTCTCCGGGGTAGTGTATGCCCTGATGGGATATTGCTGGCTACGCGGTGAACTGGATCCTGACAGCGGGGTGTATCTGGAGCGCGGCCTGATCGTGTTTTCCATTCTCTGGCTGGTGGTGGGATATTACGGTTTATTCGGGATGTCGATCGCCAATATGGCGCATTTCACCGGGTTACTGACCGGCCTGGCAATGGCTTTTGTCGACAGCCGTGCTGCCGGTAAAGCAGGCAGAAAGTAATCTGAACAGCCCGGCAATCTGCCGGCAAAGGAGAGTTATGTGAAGCAGACCCAGCGGCATGACGTAATTATTGAGCTGGTCAAACGTCAGGGATATGTGAGTACCGAAGAACTGGTCGAATATTTCGCGGTAAGCCCGCAGACGATCCGTCGTGATTTAAATGAGCTTGCTGAACAAAACCGTATTCAACGGCATCATGGCGGTGCGGCATTACCTTCCAGTGCAGAAAATACCGCCTGGCATGACCGTAAAATGATGTATTCCGAAGAAAAAGCCCGGATTGCACAGAAGGTAGCAGCGCAAATCCCTGACGGGTCAACCCTGTTTATTGATATCGGGACAACGCCTGAAGCGGTTGCCCATGCTCTGCTTAATCATAACCAATTACAGGTCGTGACCAATAATCTGAATGTGGCGATATTACTGATGGCAAAGCCTGATTTCAGGGTGATTATTGCCGGAGGTGATGTCCGTTCAAGGGACGGCGGAATTATCGGTGAAGCCACCATGGACTTTATCTCTCAGTTCCGTCTGGACTACGGAATACTCGGGATTAGCGGTATTGATATGGATGGTGCCTTGCTGGAGTTTGATTATCATGAAGTTCGCACCAAGCGGGCGATCATCGAAAGTTCACGTAACGTTATACTGGTCACTGATCATTCAAAATTTGGCCGCAGTGCGATGGTGAATCTTGGCAGTATCGATATGCTCGACAGCTTATATACAGATAAGAAACCGCCGGAAGCGGTGCTGAAAGCGATTACACAGGGGGATGTGCAGCTGGTGCTGTGCTGAAACCCGTAAACACCACAGGTCCGTAGCGGGACCTGTGGCATCACTCTTAATAGTAAGAGTGTTCACCTGGCTGATGTTCTGTTAAATCACGTACACCCTTCAGTTCAGGGAATGCGGCCAGCAGCTCTTTTTCGATGCCTTCTTTTAATGTTACATCGACCATAGAACAGCCATTACAACCGCCGCCAAATTGCAAAATGGCGTAACCATCCTCAGTAATTTCCATCAGGGATACTTTTCCGCCATGGCTGGCAAGCTGCGGGTTAATCTGTGCCTGTAACTGATATTCGACCCGCTCAAGTAATGGCGCATCGTCAGCCACCTTACGCATTTTTGCGTTAGGTGCCTTAAGGGTTAGTTGTGAGCCCAGATTGTCGGTCACAAAATCAATTTCTGCCTCTTCAAGGTAAGGGGCACTCAGCTCATCAACATAAGCGATCAGATTATCGAACCTGAGTTCGGTATCTGTACTTTCTACCGCATCAGGCGGGCAATAGGACACACCACATTCTGCACCTGGCGTCCCCGGATTGATCACAAAGACACGGATTTGTGTGCCTTCTTCTTGTTTAGCGAGAAGCTTAGCGAAATGCTCCTGGGCAGTGTCAGTAATACGGATCATAGCATTGCTCAATAGTTGACTGAAACAGTGGGTTATAATACGCCCATCACTGTGACTCTACAAGGTTCGGCACAGGCACCAAACCTGGATGCTGGCCACAGCATGCAGGGACAGTAAGCGTGATATTTCACCGGCGGTACTGCCGCTGGTGACGACATCATCGACCAGGGCAACATGGCGGCCAGTGAGGTCTTTTTCGACGCAAAAGGCATTGCGTAAATTACGTTTTCTCTGACGTATATTCAGCAGGTGCTGCACGGCCGTTTTGCGATGACGGCGTAAGGCAAAGGGTGCAAACTCGCAGGATAACCAATGTGCCAGTGGCTGTGCCAGTAAAGCCGATTGATTAAATCCCCGTTGCCAGAGTCGCTGTCTGTGCAGGGGTGAGCATAGCAGGATATCCGGCTTTCGCAGACCATAGTCTCTGTGCTGCTGCAGAAAGCTTAGCAAAATAAGTCTGGCGAGCATCACCGAGAGTGCGGTGTTGCCGGAAAATTTGAATTTATGCAGTAAACGACTGAGTGGCGGGAGATAGTCGCCGGCACACACCAGATGCTGCCACGGGGGCGGGTCTGTCAGACAACGGCCACATTCAGCGGTGTCCGGGGCGGCCGGTAACCCACAACGGCGACATAAAAAGGGCAGCGGCGGCAGCCGGCACTGACAGCCGGTACAGATACCGGTGGTCCTTAACATCAGCGGCAGATGGCATAACCAGCAATAACTCTTCAGTATCAGCATGGTATCCTGTGATTTTTGACGGGGGAATTTATTATGTCGCTTTTCTGGCATACCTGTGGCGCGGGAGAGAGAGATCTTGTGCTGTTACACGGATGGGGGCTTAACGCTGAAGTCTGGAATTGTGTCACCGCACGGCTTAGCCCGCATTTTCGTTTGCATCTGGTCGATTTGCCGGGGTATGGCCGCAGTCAGGGCGTAACGGCGCTGACGCTGGATCACATGGTCACCCTGCTGGAACCCCGGTTACCGGAAAATGCCATTATTGTCGGCTGGTCTCTTGGCGGGCTGGTGGCTACCAGACTGGCCCGGAGTGCTTCGGTTACGGTACGGGGGTTAATTACGGTTGCCTCTTCCCCTTGCTTTTCAGCACAACAGGGCTGGCCGGGCATTAAGCCTTCGGTATTGCAGGGGTTTCAGCAGCAACTGAGCAGCCACTTTGAAAAGACCATTGATCGCTTTATGGCGCTGCAAACTCTCGGAACCGACACTGCCCGCCATGATGCACGATTACTGCGACAGGCTGTTTTGTCTCAGCCATTACCGGAAGTGACAGTATTAAACGCCGGGCTGGGTATCCTGCAGTCTGCGGATCTCCGTCGCGAACTGTCGTCGGTTAATCTGCCATTCCTGCGTATTTACGGAGCGCTTGATGGGCTGGTACCCCGTGATATTGCCGGGCAAGTCGATACACTGGCGGGCGGTGGCCTCTCCGTCGTGATGCCGAAAGCCGGCCATGCGCCGTTTATTTCCCATCCCGCAGAATTTTGCGAGCAGGTTCTCGCTTTTTCGTCTGAATTATAGAAACGGCGGCGGTTTTATTGCTGTTTCCCCTAACCGGAACTAATAATTCAGAGGTGCCTGACACTCCCGGCAAACGGCCTGTGCTGATCTCCGGTGACTGTCAGTAGCACAGGCAGTGAATTTTGTTACGGCAATACCATAAGGGGCTTATGCTATGAAAATGACGAAATATACGGTGAGTGTGCTGATGGCAGGCATCCTGTCTTTTTCTGCTGTTGCTGCGGAAGAAGTGACTCAGGCACAGGCAGACAGTCAGCAGCTGGTCTCTCTGGGGACCGTATCTACCACGGCTGAAACGACATCGCCGATGGATGCTAAAAAAGAACTCTCCAGACTGGCGGATGAAAAAGGCGGTAAGTATTTTAAAGTGATTGCCGGGCGTGAGCATGGCCGCATCAGCGCGGTTGCCGAAGTGTATAAATAATCCACCCCCGGCGCCGGTAACTGTGGCGGGGGAGTGTTTTATCCCCTGATGCGACAGGGTCCGGTGCCGGTTGCCATCTTCCCCGTGAGCATTGCATACTTAATCACGCTGGAAACTATACCGGTTGTGTTCCGGTATGCCGTGTTAATCACTTCTGCAAGAAGGTCAGATATGAGCCAGGTTATTACTGTTACTGCATTGATTACAGCGAAAGCAGGGGAAGAACAGATCGTTGCTGACGCATTGAAAACAGCCGAAAAAGAGGTTCAGGGAGAACCGGGTTGCGAGTCCTATGTATTACATCAGAATACGCAAAATACCGCCCAGTATCTTATGCTGGAACGCTGGAGCTCCGGACAGCACCTGGCGGATCACGAACAGGCACCTGCATTTCAAAAACTGGCTGCAGCACTGGCTGGCCGTGCTGAATTACAGGTTATTACCTCAACGGCAGTCACTGGTGGTGTGAATAAATAAAATACTGAAACGCCCCGTGAGGGGCATTTCAGTATGCAGGCCGGAGTCAGGATCAGCGCTTCTTACCGAAGGCCGCGGCCAGAGCATCTTCCATTGCACTGTTGGTGACAGGTTTCTGCCGTGGCTTCGCTGAAGGCTGTCGTGTCTGCGGGCGTGGCTGACCGGCAGCAGCGGCAGGCGATCCGGATTTACGGCCTTCCTGAGGCTGTTCATCAAGACGCATCGTCAGAGCAATCCGCTTACGCTGCAGGTCGACTTCCATGACTTTGACTTTCACAATATCACCCGCTTTCACCACCTGATGCGGGTCTTCGACAAATTTGTCGGACAGTGACGAAATATGCACCAGTCCGTCCTGGTGAACACCGATATCCACAAAGGCACCAAAATTGGTGACATTAGTGACAGACCCTTCTAATACCATGCCCGGCAGCAGGTCAGACAGGGTATCCACACCGTCAGCAAAGGTTGCTGTTTTGAATTCAGGCCGTGGGTCGCGGCCGGGTTTTTCCAGTTCTTTTAAAATATCGTTAACCGTCGGCAAGCCAAAACGTTCATCGGTAAACTGTGATGCGGCCAGGGCACGTACAGCTGAACTGTTCCCCATTAATTCATTTAATGCCTGACGTGTCGCGGTAAGAATACGCTCCACCACCGGATACGCTTCCGGATGGACTGTCGATGCATCCAGCGGATTGTCGCCCTGGTTAATACGCAGGAAGCCGGCACATTGTTCAAAGGCTTTTGGCCCCAGCCTGCTGACTTTCAGCAACTGCTGGCGGTTATGAAAACGACCATTTTCATCACGCCAGTTAACGACATTTTGCGCCATAGTACGGGTCAGACCTGCCACCCGGGTCAGCAGGGCAACCGAGGCGGTATTCAGATCCACACCGACGGCGTTAACACAGTCTTCCACCACGGCATCCAGTTTTTTGGCCAGCAGGCTCTGACTGACATCATGCTGGTACTGGCCGACACCAATCGATTTAGGATCGATTTTTACCAGCTCTGCGAGAGGATCCTGCAGACGGCGGGCAATAGAAACCGCGCCACGCAGTGAAACATCCAGCTCAGGGAATTCCAGAGCAGCCAGTTCTGATGCCGAATAAACCGAGGCTCCGGCTTCACTGACGATCACTTTCTGGGCGGTTACCTGCGGGAACTGCTGCTGAAGATCGAGGAAAAAACGTTCTGTTTCACGTGATGCCGTACCGTTACCGATGGCCACCAGTTCTACCTGATGACGTGAACAAAGTGCCGCAACGGCCGCCGCTGCTTTTGCCGCCTGGCCGGTGTGGGGATAAACCGTATCGGTCGCGACCAGTTTACCGGTGGCATCGACAACCGCGACTTTGACGCCGGTACGTAAGCCCGGATCGAGACCCATCGTCGCGCGCATACCGGCCGGGGCTGCCATCAACAGATCATGCATATTACGGGCAAACACGTTGATTGCTTCGTCTTCTGCACGTTCACGAAGCGTCCCCATCAGCTCGGTTTCCATATGCAGTAAGACTTTAATACGCCATGTCCAGCTGATAACCGCTTTGCGCCAGCTATCGGCGGGGGCATTATTAAAGATTACCTGCAGATGGCTGGCGATCAGTGTTTCACCATAGCTTTCGCGGGGAGGTTCGTCTGACTGCGGGTCCGGATTGACTGACAGCTGAAGGATGCCTTCATTACGACCACGGAACATCGCCAGGGCACGGTGTGACGGTACCGCAGACAGTGGCTCATGATGGTCGAAATAATCCCGGAACTTTGCACCTTCTGCTTCTTTCCCTTCCACGACCCGTGACACAAGGTGTGCATTGCGGGACAGATAATCACGGACTTTGGCCAGTAATACGGCATCTTCGGCGAACCGCTCCATCAGGATGTAACGTGCACCATCGAGGGCGGCTTTACTGTCAGCAATGCCGTTATCCGCATTGATATAAGCCTGCGCGCTGGCTTCAGGGTCCTGCTGAGGATCCTGCCACAGGCTGGTGGCCAGAGGTTCCAGCCCTGCTTCGATGGCAATCTGACCACGGGTACGGCGTTTGGGTTTAAACGGCAGGTAAAGGTCTTCCAGTTCCGTTTTACTCAGGGTGGCGGTCAGGGCGCTGGCAAGTGCGGGGGTCATTTTCCCCTGTTCTTCAATCGAGCGGAGAATTGTCTGGCGGCGGTCTTCGAGTTCACGCAGGTAACTCAGACGGGACTCCAGCTGGCGTAGCTGTGTGTCATCCAGCCCGCCGGTGACTTCTTTACGATAACGTGCAATAAATGGCACGGTATTCCCTTCGTCCAACAGATGTACGGCAGAATCAACCTGCTCTGTCCGTACCTGAAGTTCACTGGCAATAATCTGATTTGGTGAATTTTTCATCTTTAGCATCAGGTTTGTACGGGGTAAGTTTATAGGGGACAGTTATACGGATTGAGCGAGTAAAATGCCAGCCGCTGTGGTCGCTTTGCAGGATATTCCTATCCGGCGTCGGGGTAGGTTATCTCATTGATGTACCAGACTGCACTGCCCGCGGGTGTGTCGACCCGTGCCGCATCACCGGTTTCTTTTTTTAACAGGGCGCGTGCCATTGGTGAGTCTATGGAGATGTAATCTTTACGCCCGAAGATTTCGTCGTAACCGACAATACGAAACTGCTTAGTTTCACCTTCATCATTTTCGATTTCCACCCGCGCACCGAAAAAGACTTTCCCCTGTTGTTGTGGCGAATAATCGACGATACGCAGTATCCCGAGGCTTTTTGTCAGGTAGCGGACCCTGCGGTCAATTTCCCGTAGCCGCTTTTTGTTATACTGGTAATCAGCATTCTCGCTGCGATCACCCAGACTGGCAGCCCAGGTGACTTTTTTTGTCACTTCAGGACGTTCTTCACGCCACAGATAATCAAGTTCCTGCTTTAATTGATTGTAGCCTTCGCGTGTAATCAGTGGCGTTCTCATTTGGGACCCCTGCAGCTGTCATGGTAGTTGTCAGTTAATTGTCCGTTTTGTTGTTATATGCGTTCGTCAGCGCCTTATCAGCGCGCTATTCGTCCGGTGTAACCGCGGGGGTTAATTTTCATGAATTGACGAACGCCCGGCGGGCCGGCAGAAAAGGCTGAGTGAATTCAGGGCATTTTTTCTGCAATGCCAGACAAAAGCAGACATAACTTGCTGTTTAATATGCTTTGTAACAATTTTGGCCAGAATATAAACCATTATAAACTGTCACTGTAATATATCTTTTTTAACAATACAGCATCAGGCAATTGTGCCTTTGGGAGTGAAGAAATGCAGGAAAATTACAAAGTTTTAGTCGTTGATGATGATATGCGACTGCGTGCACTGCTGGAAAGATATCTGACGGAACAAGGTTTTCAGGTCCGTAGCGTTGCGAATGCTGAACAAATGGATCGTCTGCTGACCCGCGAGTCCTTTCACCTGATGGTGCTGGACCTGATGTTACCGGGGGAAGACGGGTTGTCGATTTGCCGCCGTTTGCGCAGCCAGAGTAACCCGATGCCGATTATTATGGTGACTGCCAAGGGTGAAGAAGTGGACCGGATTGTCGGGCTGGAAATCGGTGCTGACGACTATATTCCTAAACCGTTTAACCCGCGAGAACTACTGGCACGTATTCGCGCAGTATTGCGTCGTCAGGCGAACGAATTACCGGGAGCTCCTTCACAGGAAGAAGCAGTTATTGCCTTTGGTAAGTTCAAACTGAACCTCGGAACCCGTGAAATGTTCCGCGAAGATGAACCTATGCCGTTAACCAGTGGCGAATTCGCGGTACTGAAAGCGCTGGTCAGCCACCCGCGTGAGCCTTTGTCACGGGATAAGCTAATGAACCTGGCGCGCGGACGTGAATATAGTGCGATGGAACGTTCCATCGATGTACAGATCTCCCGGTTACGTCGTATGGTCGAAGAAGATCCTGCCCATCCGCGTTATATCCAGACGGTCTGGGGCCTGGGCTATGTGTTTGTGCCGGATGGCAGTAAAGCATGAAGCGATTCCGCTTCTCGCCTCGCAGTTCCTTTGCCCGTACCTTGCTATTGATCGTTACCTTGCTGTTTGTCAGTCTGGTAACGACCTATCTGGTGGTACTTAACTTCGCGATTTTGCCGAGTCTGCAGCAATTTAATAAAGTTCTGGCGTATGAAGTCAGGATGCTGATGACGGATAAACTGCAACTGGAAGATGGCACGCAGCTGGAAGTTCCGCCGGCCTTCCGCCGGGAGATCTACCGTGAGTTAGGTATTTCACTGTATACCAATGCGGCAGCAGAGGAAGGAGGATTGCGCTGGGCGCAGCATTATGAATTTCTGAGTGATCAGATGGCACAACAACTGGGAGGCCCTACCGATGTTCGTGTCGAGGTCAATAAAAACTCTCCGGTTGTCTGGCTGAAAACCTGGTTGTCGCCTGATATCTGGGTACGGGTACCGCTGACAGAAATTCATCAGGGTGATTTTTCCCCGCTGTTCCGTTATACCCTGGCGATAATGCTGCTGGCGATTTGCGGTGCCTGGTTATTTATACGAATGCAGAATCGTCCATTGGTCGAACTTGAAAATGCGGCTCTGCAGGTCGGACAAGGGATTATTCCTCCACCGTTACGGGAATACGGTGCTTCTGAAGTCCGTTCGGTAACCCGTGCTTTTAACCAGATGGCGGCAGGGATCAAACAGCTCGCAGAAGACCGTACATTATTAATGGCCGGTGTCAGTCATGACTTACGTACACCCCTGACACGTATCCGTCTGGCAACGGAAATGATGGGCGAGGAAGAGAAATATCTTTCTGAGTCTATCAACAAAGACATTGAAGAATGTAATGCGATAATCGAACAGTTTATCGATTATCTGCGTACCGGTCAGGAAATGCAGACCGAACGTGTCGATCTCAATACCGTACTGGGTGAAGTTGTTGCTGCCGAAAGTGGTTATGAACGGGAAATTGATAATGCCGTCATGGACAGTGAGCTGTTGCTTGATATTAATCCGTTATCGATTAAGCGAGCAGTCGCCAATATGGTGGTAAATGCTGCCAGGTATGGTAATGGCTGGATCCGTGTAAGCAGCGGCCGTGAGCTAAACCGTGGCTGGTTCCAGGTTGAAGATAATGGTCCCGGCATTGAGCCCGGACAGATTGAACATTTGTTGCAGCCCTTTGTGCGTGGTGATAGTGCACGCAGTACCAGTGGTACAGGTTTAGGACTGGCGATTGTACAGCGTATTATTGATGCTCACCGGGGAGAACTGGAGATCGGAAAAAGTGAACGGGGAGGGTTACGTATTCGTGCCTGGTTGCCCGTCCCGGCCACTGAGCCGCCTCTGCCTGCCGCCTCCGCTCACTGACCATCCGTTGAACTGACGGGTATTATACTTAAGCATAATCCCGTCAGTTCTCTGTCAGCTATGCAGTGCCGGGCCTGCTTCCGCCAGTGCTTTACCGGCAGGGGTATCCGTATACTGTTCAAAGTTATCGACAAACTTGCGGGCAAGGGTAATGGCATTCTCCTGCCATTGTTCTGCGGTTTCCCAGCTGTTTCTCGGATCCAGTATCTGTTTGTCGACCTGTTTCAGTGCCACCGGCACCTGCAGGTTAAATACCGGCAGTGTCTGGAACGTCGCCTGCTGTAATTCATCATTAAGAATCGCGTTAATGATGGCGCGGGTATCTTTCAGCGAAATCCTTTGGCCTTTGCCATTCCAGCCCGTATTCACCAGATACGCTTCGGCCCCTGCTGTCTGCATCCGTTTCAACAGGACTTCTGCATAGCGGGTCGGGTGCAGGGTTAAAAAAGCCGCACCAAAGCAGGCAGAGAAGGTCGGTGACGGCGTGATTATGCCCCGTTCAGTCCCTGCCAGTTTAGCCGTGAACCCGGACAGAAAATGGTACTGTGTCTGCTCCGGCGTCAGTCTGGCAACCGGCGGTAAAATACCGAAAGCATCAGCAGTCAGAAAAATGACTTTCCGTGCATGACCGGCTTTTGATACGGGGCTGACAATATTATCAATATGACTGATAGGGTAAGATACCCGTGTATTTTCGGTCTTACTGTTGTCATTGAAGTCAATACTGCCATCTGCCCGTACGACCACGTTTTCCAGTAACGCATCACGGCGTATTGCCTGATAGATTTCCGGCTCAGCCTGCTCTGACAGATGGATAGTTTTGGCATAGCAGCCGCCTTCAAAATTAAAGACGCCGTCGTTATCCCAGCCGTGTTCATCGTCACCGATTAACTGACGGGCCGGATCTGTGGATAAGGTGGTTTTACCGGTACCGGATAAGCCAAAGAACACGGCAACATCACCCTGCTTACCGACATTGGCAGAACAGTGCATGGACGCGATATCTTGCAGTGGCAGCAGGTAATTCATTACTGAAAATAACCCTTTTTTCATCTCGCCGCCGTACCAGGTGCCGCCGATTAACTGAATACGCTCTGTCAGGTTAAATGCCACGAAATTCTCAGAATGCAGTCCGCGGGCCTGCCAGTCAGGACAGGTACATTTCGCCCCATTGAGTACCACAAAGTCAGGTTCGAACTGCTCCAGCTCTGTTTCCGATGGCCGGATAAACATGTTTTTGACAAAATGGGCCTGCCATGCAACTTCGGTGATAAATCTGACGCTCAGACGGCTGTCAGCATTCGCCCCGCAGAATGCATCCACGACAAATAGCCGTTTCCCGGACAACTGTTCGCTAACCAGATTTTTCAGCACCTGCCAGGTTTCCTGTGACAGTGGCTGGTTGTCATTTTTTCCTTTACTGCTGTCACTCCACCAGACGTTGTGGCGGGTGGTTTCATCCCGGACAATATATTTATCTTTGGGCGAACGGCCGGTAAAAATACCGGTATCGACCGAAACAGCACCGCTTTGGGTGAGAGTCGCGCGCTCACAGCCCCGGAGCTCAGGACGGGTTTCCTCATTGAACAACACTTCATAGTCAGGGTTATAAATAACCTCGACAGGGTCGCTGATACCTAGCGATGAGAGGTCGGGTAATTTCCTGCGTCTGGAAGACATGCTGCTGCTCCTTCAATCCTGTATTTGCAAGTGAATATGCCCGCGTCAGTTCTGGCAGATTTATCACACATGGGGACGCTCTGTCTGATAAGCGGAGGCAGTTTACACCGGATAGATAATGCAGAAAGTGGACGCAGGAAAAACTGTGAGGAGAGTTGTACTTCACCGACACAGTTGCCAGAAAACTGACTAATTTATGCCAACTGTGCCGGTTTTTGGGAAGGCCCTGATGCGGGCAGGCCTTCCCCGAAGTGATTAGTGAATGGCGTCGTGAGTGTCGCTGCCGGTCACGGTATTATTACGGATATTTGCCACATCAACAGCATCATATAAGTAATGTGCACCACAGTAATCGCAGTGCATATCAATCTTGCCGTCTTCGGCCAGTATCTGATCAATCTCTTCGCTGGCGACAGTTTTCAGTACATCGCCGCAGCGCTGATGGGAACAGGTACATTTGAATTCAATATCTGCCGGATCAAATACGGTCACGTCTTCCTGATGATAGAGACGCCACAACACATCATTTGCCGGCAGAGACACCAGTTCTTCGGCTTTAATGGTGTCAGATAACGTCGCTAAGTGCTCGAAGTCGTCGGTACTGGTATCCTGTGCCGGGAGGACTTGCAGCAATATGCCGCCCGCGCCCTGTGGGTTCTGACGAATAATCATCCGGGTCGGTAACTGCTCTGAGCGCATAAAATAGTCTTCCAGACAGGCCGCAACGGTATCCCCTTCCAGTCCGACAACACCCTGATAGCGCTCTCCTTTTTCCGGAGTAATGGTAATAATCAGGTAACCGTTGCCAGCCATCTGTTTCAGAGTACTGCCTGCGTCGATATCACCGCGGGTGCGGGCAACGCCGCGAAATTGCTGATGATTATTACCATTAATCACCGCCATGGACAACGGACCATCACCCTGTAGCTGTACCGTGATATTCCCTTCAAACTTGAGTGTCGCTGTCATCAGGCTGGTAGCAACCAGCAGTTCCGCCAGCAGTTCCTGTACCGGTTGTGGGTAGTCGTGATCCTTAACAATATCTTTAAGGGTATGTGAAACATTGACGAGTTCACCACGAACCGCGACATTATTAAATAAATAGCGATGGAGCTGGTCTTTTACTGGCATAAGTGTCTCTCTTTGGGTGTGTGATTTACTCATCACCCGTTAATTTAAATTTAATCAAATGACGGCGCTCTTTTTTATCCGGACGTCTGTCAGGATGCGGCATCGTCAGTGCAAACTGTTTGCGGGCGATGGCCTGTGCTTCGCGTTTCCCGATACTTTCCGGAGTTTCCCGGTACAGTAACTGTGCATCGGTTGCACTGCCTCGCCGGCCTGTTATTCCGGTAATAATCACCGTCCGTTGCTCATTGCCCTGACGGAGGCTCAGCTGTGCACTGGCTTCAACCTGTTTACCGGGTTTAGCCCGCTGGCCGTTGTAATGGACTTTACCGCCTTCGATCATCTCTCTGGCGATAGCCCGGGTCTTATAAAAACGGGCTGCCCATAGCCATTTGTCCAGCCGGACACCCTGTTCCTGATTCTGTGATTTCATGCTGACTCCCGCAACATAAGCATGTTTTTGTGAGTTATCTTGTCAGAAACCGGCCAGCCGTGGTTATTATTCCTGTTGACGGAGCGTGCCGGTAAGCGGCTGCACCGGGAATAGCAGCACGCCTGACACACAGGAATCATCGGGTCAGAACCCTGTTGATATTATCCTGTGCCGGATGATCCATAGATATGGGTGGATATAAATAAATCAAGGCAGTGAGCACATCCTGTTCATGGCACTGTCTGTTTAACATCCGGGCTGCGGCCGGGGGCGGCAGGTTACCATAAACAATGACAATGTCAGAACAGTGAACGTGTATCCGCGGGGTGACTCAGGGTCGGGTTAAAGCACTTATCGTAGTATCGCTGAATTGCCAGGCTGCGCTGACGGTCTTTATGGATCCCGCGCAGCAGGAATATAACATTGACCAGCAGGCATGCGATAAGGGCAATCAGAAACAGAGATGTCCCCAGATAACGCCATAGCAGGAATTTACCCGGGACCTCATGTAATGAGACATGAGTTGTACCGTTAGCATCGACAGCAAGAGCAGTAATGATACCGGACGCACTGAATGGCGTATGGAGCAGCATTGCTGAAATACGTTGTAGTTCATCCCACTGTTGCGGGGCATCCAGGTTAAATAACGGCACATCCGGCTGAGGTTGTCTGACAAACTGCCGTCCCTGATCACTGATCAGCAGATACCCCCCCGGCGGCGGACTGTTCAGTGTCTCTATCGCTTTACGTGTTTCGCTGGTAAAAAAGGTTGCAGCAGCATTGTTTACCAGGCTTTCCAGCGTATCCGCACTCACCGGACGCAGTAATACATTAATACCGTTTAGCTGACCAGACTTAGCCTTATCCACCAGAGATGGCCAGTCTTTGGCATTTTCCAGATTAACCAGTGCATTTTTCAGGCGTGTGCAGTCCATCGGTTGTCCGCACAACTGATTGGCGCGGATGACGATATCCGAAAAGTCATCCAGCAGGATCATGCCGGATTTTTCGATAGCCAGGGCCAGTTGCGGATTAATCTTCATGTTTTCTGCTGATCCCGGATGTAGCTGTCGACGGATAGTCTCCAGTAAGGCCATGGTTTCATCGACGGTTTCTGACTGGGGTAATGGCAGCGGAGTGGCGTTATTCCAGTAAATTGCAGAGCAGTCAAAGGGCATATATCCGTACATTCTGTTTCCCTGATAACTGCCGGGAACGGAGCACATTCCCTGGCCTTTTACATCCAGTAAATCCCCGACCCGGAGTTTCATGGCTGAAAGCTGGCTGAGAGATGTCACCTCAATACGCTGTGTTCCCTGTAACCAGGCAAGACTCAGTTTAAACGGCATGCCCAGCGGTACCCAGCTGGCCATCATTATCAGTACCAATAAAGCACCGCTGGCCAGAACGGCATTTCTGCGCCAGTGACGGAGAGGGTATTCACGAATCTCATCATGCAGAGAAAGGAAGCGGCCCTGACGCACCACCAGCTTCTCTGCATTAATATCAATATCTGTCACTTTCCCCAGGTCGTGGTGAATATAGGGTTTCCAGTAATCCGGATATTGCAGGTCGATAACTCCCAGAGAAATGTTGCTCTGCTCCTGATTAGACTCACCAAATAGTCCCCAGCGTTTAGGAATACCCCGCATACAGTGAATATCCTGGTAGTCGCTCAGTTTTACGGGACGATACATCAGCCACAGACATCCGGCGATAATAAGTAAGGCCGGAATAACCAGCCACAACATAACGACGGTGGGGACCAGCTGGCTGAGGAACAGGATCAGCAGTGCCAGACAGATAATCACCGCTTCGGTTGTGCCGTCTGGTCGTGAAAGCTGATGTTCCTCCGGTGTCTCTTTGCGAATCTGCAGCAGTTCTACATTACTGCTTTTCTCTTTACGGATAGAGGCGGGGGAGTTGACTTGTTCCGGGGGAGGCAGAGGACGCTCAGTGACCTCTTTATCATAATCAATCAGCTGGTGACCATTCAGCGAAGTCACCAGCAGGGTATTACCGGCAGGGATTAATTCAATGGTGTTTTCTGCGGTAATAAATTGTTCCCAGAGGGGCGGCAGATGAATTTCCAGCGTGTCCAGATAGTAACGCCATTGCCGGGGTGACTCTGTTGATAATCCGTAACGGGTTATCGGGTGAGTTACCGAATAAACTTTGTGGCTCTGTAAGGTAAATACCGGGTCTTTACTGGTCTTCTGGCGAGTCAGACGCGAGAAAAATGATGGTTCAGCAGTCCTGAGTGTTGACAGGTACTTAATTACAGCCTGTTTCTCATCAGGATAAATCTTCCGGCAGGAGGCGGGTATCCGTAAGAGTAATTTCTCCGGAAATGAGCGATATCTTGTGAAGTACACTATTGCGGCGACTGCCAGTATAATTGCCAATGCCAATATAGTAATCATCATACTCATGCAATGTTCAACCTGGCCCTGAAAAATCCACGAAGGTGAGTTGCCCTGGAAAAAAACGCTATTGTCATTTTTACCGAAAAGATAGCGGCTGACCGCCAGCGATGCAATGGAAGTGCTCCCATTATCAGCGGGGCGTAAACTCCGGGATGATTGATAAATACGCTATGCCGGACATATTTTACGGCACAAAGTGCTCTCAGTGTATCGGTTAATTCTGATTGTGTTGTGCGCTTTTTCAGGGATGGTGTTGGCGAAAATAATGCCTTAGCCAGTGCCTGTTGTGAAGAGTTAACACCGGGATATTTGAGCTTAACAGGGCAGCTGTGGTTCAATAGCAGCTAATAATATACGCGTTCATTACGACGCTCTTTTCGAGGTTATCAATGGGTTCCCTGAAAAAACCGGAAATTTTAAATGTCAGTGAGGTTGCCCGTTCCCGGCTGTTTACGATTCAGGAAGTCAGTCTGGAATTCAGTAACGGAGAGCGACGGGTCTATGAACGGATGAAGCCGAACGGCAGAGAAGCAGTCATGATCCTTGCTCTCGACGGGGATTCGGTTCTGCTGATTGAAGAGTATGCAGTCGGACTTGAAAGTTATGAACTGGGCTTCCCTAAAGGATTAATTGATCCCGGGGAAACACCGTTGCAGGCGGCACAGCGCGAGCTTAAGGAAGAGGTGGGTTTTGGTGCCGGAAAGACAGAGCTGCTGGCGAGCCTGACGATGGCCCCTTCCTACTTTTCCAGCCGTATGAATATTATTGTTGCACAGGACCTCTACCCTGAAAAGCTGGCAGGGGATGAACCTGAGCCACTTGTTGTCCATCGCTGGCCGGTGGATGATTTGCTTGCCTTGCTGGATAAAGAACAGTTTAGTGAGGCCCGTAATATCAGCGCACTGTTTTTATTACGTGAATGGCTGCTGAAACAGAGCACTGGCGCGGAATAACCCTCAAATCTGACAAAAAGCCGGCAGTGCCGGCTTTTTGTTGCTCAGTGAACCTCAGAACAGGTCATGGCTCTGGCCATTATCCATAATAGTCGGGCTGCTATCGCTGACTGAATATTCCGTCGGCTCGGTACCGGTAATAAAATATTCCTGGCGACTGTTACTTCCGCCTTTAGATAACTTACCGGTACTGCGATCGATAGTGACTGTCGTAATTCCCTCCGGCGGTATCAGTGGTTGCAGGGCAACACCGTCCAGAGCGACTTTCATATAATCATCCCACGCCGGCTGGGCTGTTTTGGCTCCGCCCTCATAGCCGGAAGCCTGATCTTTTATCACGCCGGACAAGGTACTGCGGCCCAGGTCTCTGCGGGCATCATCGAAACCGATCCAGACGGATGTCGCAATGTCCGGACCATAACCGGAAAACCATGCATCTTTAGAACTATTGGTGGTTCCGGTTTTGCCGCCGATATCATTACGTTTCAGGTCTCTCCCTGCACGCCAGCCAGTTCCTTGCCAGCCCGGTTCGCCGAAGATATTTGAGTTCATTGCACTTTTAATCAGGAAAGATAGCTGAGTACTGATGACATGGGGTGCGTATTGTTGATCGGTAGCCGGCTGACCGGGAGCCTGCTCAAGATCGGTCTGCGGCGGTGCCGGTTCCGTGACCGGAGTTTCATCCGGCCGGGCCACGTTCTCGATACTGTCTTCATTCAGTGCCGCAGATTTCGGTGTATCACCATAAATCACCGGGATATTACACTGCGGGCAGGCAATTTTGGGTTTTTCCTCAAATACGGTAGCCCCCGATGGATCTTCGATTCGCTGGATAAACCAGGGATCAATCAGGAAGCCGCCATTGGTTAAGGTTGCATACCCACGGACGACCTGCATCGGGGTGAAAGATGCCGCACCTAACGCCAGTGATTCGGTGCGCACAATATTCTGTGCCGGGAATCCGAGACGTTGCAGATACTGCACTGCATAGTCTACGCCCATCGCCCGCATTGCTCTGACCATCACCACGTTTTTCGACAGACCCAGGCCTTCACGTAAGCGGATAGGCCCGTCATAGGTATTTGGCGAATTATGGGGGCGCCAGTCAGTGCCGGCACCGGCATCCCAGCGGGAAATCGGTACATCGTTTAACATGGTTGCCAGTGTCAGCCCTTTATCCAGAGCAGCGGTATAAAGGAGAGGTTTAATATTAGAACCTACCTGGCGTAATGCCTGAGTGGCCCGGTTAAACATACTCTGGCTGAAGTCAAAACCACCGACCAGTGCTATGACAGCCCCGGTTTTAGAGTTCAGAGAAACTAACGCCGAGTTAACTTCCGGAACCTGTGCCAGTAACCACTGGCTGTTATCCTGACGTACCCAAATCTGTTGTCCGGCCTGGAGAACCTGGCTGACCGAACGTGGTACCGGGCCCTGCACAGTGTCTGACCGAAAAGGTCTCGCCCAGCGTACTGCAGCAAGGTCGAGGGATAGCCTGTTACCGCCTTTTATCACCACGCTGGCAGCAGTGCTGTCAGCAGAGGTGACTACCGCAGGGATCAGGGGACCGTAAACCGGCAGGCTGTTCAGCTCGTCATTGATCTTTGAAGGTGCCCAGGCCTGCTCCTGAGGTTTCCACAATACTTTTTGTGGTCCGCGATAGCCGTGGCGCATATCATAATCAATCACATTCTTCCGGACGGCATCCTGGGCCGCGGTCTGTAACCGGCGGGTGATAGTGGTGTATACCTTGAAGCCATCAGTATACGCATTATCCCCGTAGCGTTTAATCATTTCCTGACGCACCATTTCGGTAATATACGGTGCGGTAAAAACCACTTCCGGACCATGATAGCTGGCATCAATTTTCTGCTGACGGGCGTCATCATATTGCTGGCGGGTAATATAGTTCTGGTCCAGCATACGGGACAGAACAACGTTACGGCGTGCCAGAGCTCGCTCAGGGGAATAGAGCGGGTTAAACGTGGAAGGGGCTTTCGGCAATCCGGCAATCATTGCCATCTCACTCAATGTCAGCTGGTCAACATTTTTGCCGAAGTACACCTGCGCTGCCGCACCCACACCATAAGCCCTGTAGCCGAGATAAATTTTATTCAGATACAACTCAAGAATTTCATCTTTACTGAGCAGCTGTTCGATACGGATAGCGAGGAACGCTTCTTTGATTTTCCTCATCAGCGTTTTTTCCGGGGTGAGGAAAAAGTTCCGTGCTAATTGCTGGGTAATAGTACTGGCACCCTGGCTGGCATGGCCGGAGACCAGCGCAATACTCGCGGCGCGGAAAACGCCGACAGGATCAACCCCGTGGTGCTCATAAAAACGACTGTCTTCGGTCGCGATGAACGCTTTTACCATCTCCGGCGGGATCTGATTAAGTTTTAACGGCACACGGCGTTTTTCGCCAAATTGTGCGATGAGGTCGCCGTCAGCACTGTACACCTGCATGGGTGTCTGCAGGCGAACGTCTTTCAGCGTGTTAACGTCGGGTAACTGAGGCTCTATATATTTATATAAGCCATAAACCGAGCCCACGCCCAGTAGCACGCAACACACTGCCAAAATGAATAAATACTTTAAGAACTTCACCTGAAATTTCCCGCTATAGGTCAACCGGACAGTTTATAAACAATCGGCGCGTAGTATAAAGGCTGTCGGAATGGTTTGATACGTCATTTTACGCACAGACACAATGGAGGTGTCCTGGATGAAGGCAAATTACTGGCATATCGGGCTTGATATTCAGCCCGGGCAGGTTACCGCCCTCGGGGTTCAGCCGCGACGTAATGGCTGGCAACTACGCCACTGGTGGCAGCAACCTGTTCCCTGTCAGGATAGCAATCAGGATATGAATGGCCCCCGGACCGTGCTGGTCCGGTTATTAGAGCGCTGGCGCAGATTACTGCCGCGAAAGTTCTCATTACGTGTAGGGTTACCGCCACACCTGGTATTACAGCGGCAGCTGGATGTTCCGTCGGCTGTTGCCTGCGAACCTGTGCTGGGGAGTTATATCAGGGCGGCCGCAGGGCGGTTATTTCCTGAAGGCAGCGGCCCGTTAGCGATAGATTATCAGCCGGCTGTCCTGCAGTCTGACAGTGTCAGTATTACGGTAGCCAGTCAGACAGTTATTGAACAATGGCAAAATATTTTCTATCGGGCCGGACTCAGCCCTGATGTTTTTGAACTAATGCATGGCAGTCTTGCGGTCGCCCTGAGTATGCAGGGTTCCGGTCATGACCGGATCCTTGTCCATGAAAGCGATACATTCTGGCTATGGGCCTGCTATCGTCAGGGTAAGCTGCAACATGGCTGGCAGTTTCGGCAGCAGTGTCCCGATGCTGAATTCATATGTACGCAGCAATGCCCTGAGGCAGAGGCTCGTTTTTTTTGTGGCAGTCAGCTTCCGCCACGGGTCCCCGCCGGATTTCGTCTTTTTTCGCCTTTCCCTGCCATTGTGTATCGCCAGCCGCCGTTACCGGCAGAAGAAAGCAGTTTTACGTTAGCTGCCGGGCTGGCACTGCGTCAGGACGATCGTCTGTGATCCGGGTAAATTTATTACCATGGCGGGAAGCTGTATTGCAACGCAGGAAGCAGCAATGGCTGACCCGTGCTCTGTTAATGCTGGTTGTCCTTCTGACGGTCAATAGTGCCCTGTGGTTATCTCTGACACAGTCCGGGAAACAGACCGCGGTATGGGTTGCCCAGCAGAAAAAATTACAGGCACTGACCAGTCGCCTGCTGGCAGAGCAACAACAGTTATCTCAGCAGTTAGTTGACCGACAGCAACAGGATGAAGCCCGTCAGGCACTGGCCGACAGACTGGATAACTGGCGCCGTTTCTGGGTGAAGTTACCGGCCCTGATGCCTTTATCTCTGTGGCTGATATCGGTAGCACAGGAACTGACGACACTGACGTTTCGTGGCCAGGCGGATACCCTCTCCAGCCTGATGTTGTTTACAAGAAACCTCCGGCGACAAGCATTCTTCACCCGGGTCGATATTCAGGAAATGCAGGGGACAGGGCAGGGGGATTACCGTTTTACCCTCAGGGCCTATCTGGCGGTAAGCATGCAACTGTACGGGGGATGGGCAGATGACTGAATGGGCAACTGGCATGCTTTATCGGCCGCATTATCAGCAATGGGGCCTGTTTCTCCTGACCTCCGCGTGTGGTCTGCTATTTTCTGCACTGCTGCTGATTCTTCCGGAATGGCAGCGCTGGCAGCGCAGTGAACAACAGTATCTGCGTCAGGACAACTTTCTCCGACAGCAACAGGAACAATTATCCCGTTTACTGCCAGCGGAGCAGTTACGTGACCAGTTACTGATTCGACGAAACACACAACAGCAGAAAACAGGGATTGCCCTGGAAGAAATACTGGCAGGCAACGAGATAACCCTCAGACGCTGGCGTAATACAGAGTCACCGGCAGAGATACAATTGCAGCTTGACTGGCCGCAAGTTGCGGTCTTTTTCAGACAGATGAGGATATTACAGCCCTCTCTGTTACCGATCCGGTTTGGTCTTGAATACCGGGAAGAGGGGCTGGAAATGGTGATGTGGTTAAATCCTGATGAATAATATTCATTATTACTCGCTGATGTTTTTTTGCTGCTTTTACGTATCAGGAGCGGCCCGCAACCCTTTTCAGCCACCCGATATCAGTCTCCAGTGCCGCCTGCCGGACAGGGGGGAACCACAATGGCGCTTACAGGGGACAGTACTGCAACAGGATAAACAAGCAGCCCGGCTTTCACATCCCTCACAGGGCTATTACTTGTTGTTCGCCGGACAGTACTTACCGGGAACGTTATGGCAGGTTGAACAGATAACGCGGGGCCGTGTGATATTACGCAATACGGGTGAATGCCAGACCCCTTTATGGCTACTGACAATGGCCACTGGTCATGCCCATGAACGCTAAACTGCTGTGTTTTTTGCTCTCTGTTGCAGCGACTGGCAGTGTCACTGCAAACCCTGTGACCGTGGATTTTGAGGATACACCGGTAGCACAAATATTTTATCACCTCGCCGAGTTCCGGCAGGCTAACCTGGTGATCGCTCCCGGGGTGAGCGGAAGCTTAACTGTCAGATTACGCGACGTTGAATGGCCGCAGGCAGTAGCGCTGGTGGCAGAAATGGCGGGGGTGACCGCCCGGTGTAAACAAAATATTTTACGTATATCTCCACGCTCCGGAGATGAGAAAACCGGACATCCGCCACTGGATTCAGTTGAAGCAGCATTACCTCTGGAAACCCGCCGTTTTGTACTGCGCTATACGGATGTTAATCAGGTCAGGTCATTGTTGCTTAAGGAGAACGCTGGCCCTCTGACTCCCCGGGGACGAATCTCTCTGAATAGCAGAGCAAATATGTTAATTATCCGCGATACCGGCCCGGCGCTGGTCAGCATTGCGCAGTGGATAACCCTGTTCGATATACCCGTCCCGCAGGTAGAAATTACGGCCCATATCGTGACTATCAGTGAAGAGCAGTTACGTGAACTGGGTGTCGGCTGGGGACTGGGTGGTGTTTCATCGGTGAATGATATTCTGGCATCGCCGTCGCTGGATATACCGTTAAGTGTTGAGTCGGCTTTCTTCTCTGCGGGAATGACGCTGGCCAGAATCAATGGTCAGTTGCTGAATCTTGAACTGAGCGCACTTGAGCAGGAAAACCAGATTGAGATCATCGCCAGCCCGCGTCTGATAACCTCACATGGTAATGTGGCCTCCATAAAACAGGGGACAGAAATCCCTTATATTGTCTCGCAGGGCAGAAATGAAAACGCGACCGTGGAATTTAAAGAAGCGGTACTGGGGATGCAGATTACACCGGAAGTGCTGGGAGAAGGCAATGTCAGGCTGACCATCCGGCTGAGCCAGAATGTCCCGGGCAAGGCCCTGCAAAAAGGCAATAATGTGCCTCTGAGTATTGATAAGCAGGAAATTGAGACCAAAGTCACTATTCAGGACGGACAGACGGTAGCACTTGGCGGGATCTTTCAGCAACAGACGAATAACCAGCAGAACAAAGTCCCGGTTATCGGGGAATTACCCGCGATTGGCCGTCTTTTCCGGCAGGATGTCAGCCAGCAGACGAAGCGGGAACTGGTGATATTTATCACCCCCAGATTGGTATTTCCCTGATTATTCCCTGTAATTATCCCCACAGCAGGGAACAACGTTGACGCAGCGTAATATTTAGCATAAAAGATTAGCGATTTTGTAAACCTGTATGTAGTTATCCGGGACCAGATAAAGTATCAGGTTATCTTTGTTGTCTGCAGCAATGTTGTTGTAAAAATGAACAAAAGATACGATTTAATATCGCTCCGGAGGAGAAAGCTTCGCCGGAAATCATTTATTTGGTTGCCAAACGACCCATAGTGTTGAGATAATTTTTTGTCTGACTCTTATTAACGCTTATGAGGTCTCAGTTTCTGTCCCGCCTGTCAGCAAGGCTGAACGCGGGGTATCATCAACGAATTCTTAGTAATACCGATAAAATGGCAGAGAAACGAAATATCTTTCTGGTTGGGCCTATGGGTGCCGGCAAAAGCACTATTGGTCGTCAGTTAGCTCAGCAACTCAATATGGAATTTTATGATTCCGATCAGGAAATTGAGCGACGTACCGGAGCTGATGTTGGCTGGGTATTTGATGTAGAAGGCGAAGATGGTTTTCGTGATCGTGAAGAAAAAATCATCAACGAGCTGACTGAAAAACAAGGCATTGTTCTTGCGACGGGGGGGGGCTCAGTAAAATCACGTGAAACCCGCAATCGTCTTTCCGCCCGTGGTGTGGTTGTGTATCTGGAAACGACAATAGAAAAGCAACTGGCACGTACACAGCGTGACAAACGACGTCCTTTACTTCAGGTTGATTCTCCTCCGCGGGAAGTGCTGGAAGAACTGGCGGGTGAGCGAAATCCGCTGTATGAAGAAATTGCAGATGTGACCATTCGAACTGATGAGCAAAGTGCTAAAGTGGTCGCGAACCAGATTATTCATATGCTGGAAAGTAATTAATTTATCTTAAGCAGACTAAGTTGCAGGGTATCGATCATTATGGAGCAGATCACGGTCTCACTTGAAGAACGTAGTTATCCGATAAGAATAGCTGCAGGTTTGTTTGATGATCCTGCCTCATACTGGCCGCTGGGTGCCGGAAATCCTGTAATGGTGGTGACCAATGATACATTGGCACCGCTGTATCTGGATGCTGTGACTGAAAAACTATCAGCTGCAGGCGTTTTAGTTGACCAGGTTATATTGCCTGACGGTGAACAGTATAAAACGCTGACTGTCCTTGAACAAATATTCACCGCATTACTTGAAAAACCTCATGGCCGTGATACCACCCTGATCGCTCTCGGCGGCGGTGTAATTGGCGACATGACGGGTTTTGCTGCGGCCTGCTATCAGCGTGGTGTCCGCTTTATTCAAATACCCACCACCTTACTCTCACAGGTAGATTCCTCTGTCGGGGGAAAAACAGCGGTAAACCATCCGCTGGGTAAAAATATGATCGGCGCGTTTTATCAGCCTGCCTCGGTCATCATTGATACTGATTGTCTGAAAACGCTGCCCCCGCGTGAACTTTCGTCCGGACTGGCAGAAGTGATTAAATACGGTATCATTCTGGATAATGATTTTTTCGTATGGCTGGAAAACCATATGGAAGCATTAGTTGCTCTGGATGAAAAAGCACTGGCGCAGTGTATTCGTCGTTGCTGTGAGCTTAAAGCCCGGGTTGTGGCTGCCGATGAGCGTGAGTCCGGTGTCCGGGCCCTGCTTAATCTGGGGCATACCTTCGGTCATGCGATTGAAGCACATATGGGCTATGGCAACTGGCTGCACGGCGAAGCGGTGTCTGCCGGTATAGTGATGGCGGCCAGGACCGCTGAATATATCAATGGTTTCAGCCCTGATGATACTCAACGTATTATTAAGTTACTGGAGCGTGCCGGTTTGCCGGTGCACGGACCGCGGGAAATGACCGCCAGCCAGTATCTGCCGCATATGATGCGGGATAAAAAGGTATTAGCCGGTGAACTTCGTCTGGTTCTGCCTCGTAATATCGGGCAGTCAGAAGTGAGAGGCGATATTTCTCATGATATTGTTACCAGGGCAATCAATGATTGTCTGCCCGGCTGATAATACGGCATACAGTGTTCCCGCGGCACGAAAAGGCAGCGAGAGATCAATGGTTAAGTATGAGGTGGTTTAATGGATGAGTTTCAACCGGAAGATGAGTTAAAGCCTGACGCCAGTGATCGTCCTGCTGCGCGAAACCGTAAACCCTCTGCAGGGCCGAAATTACCGGTATCTAAGCAACATATTATGATTGCCGTCGGGATTCTGGTGCTGTTACTGTTGATCCTCGGTATTGGTTCTGCACTGAAATCACCCTCCGGACATGCACCTGCTGCCCCGGCCAGCTCATCCGGCAGTGCTGGTAAAGATATTGATCTTTCAGGTACCTCTGCCATGAGCGGGCAGTCTGCCCCGGCGTCTGCTGCCGCGACAGAGACACCCTCAGATACTGAGACACCTGCCAATAATGCCTCCGCCGGAAGTAACACTATTGCTATGCCCGCTATCTCGTCGACGCTATCTCAGGCAGCGGCAGGGACGGCTCCGGCTGATCAGCAGCGTATTACGGTGGCTGGCGGTATAAACAGTGCGCTGAATAATACACAGGTACCGGCAGAGTCCGCGGCGGCTACAACATCTTTGCCGTTGACTCCTGCCACGCTTGACCGCAGTGGAAAACTGGCCAATCCCATACCGGCGACTGGTCAGACAGGTAACCTGAACGCTCCGGCCAATAAGCCGTCAGTCGTTCACCGGACTCCGCAAAACAGCGCCAGCCAGGCGAATGAACGTAAAACAGTCGCCGCTGAACGTGAGCGTCAACGGGAAAATAGTCGCAGTGCAGAACGGCGTCGTACAGAAGAACAACGCCGGGCGGTACAACAGCGTCAGGCAGCTGAACAGAAAAAAACGGCCCCCCCCGTCGCATCAGCCACGGTGAGGAAGCATGAACCTGTCCCGCCAGTAACCCGTGCCGCAGACCCTGCCCGCCAGTTACCTGCCGGTCAATATACCCTGCAACTCAGTGGTGCAACCCATGAAGCTGCTCTGAATACATGGGCTAAACAGCAACAGCTGGGCAGTTACCATATTTACCAGACGCAACGTAACGGGCAGCCATGGTTTGTATTGGTCAGCGGTTCTTATGCAACCCCGGCAGAAGCAAAACGTGCTATCAGTGCGCTTCCTGACGCTGTACGGGCAAAAAGTCCATGGGTTAAACCCGTGAGTCAGGTCAAAAAAGAGGCCGGAAAGTGATAATCATCGGGGCTGCTGCCGGCAGCCCCATTTATAAGCGCAGATCTGCTGTCGGTTTATCCACAGCCATCAATGAAAAAATCTCTATTACGACAGCATGAAAAAACACCGCGCTTTCCTGAAGTGGGCAGGGGGTAAATACCACCTGCTGGATGACATTCGTCGATGCTTACCCGAAGGGGACTGTTTAGTTGAACCTTTTGTAGGTGCCGGCTCTGTCTTTCTGAATACTGACTATCAGAATTATCAACTGGCTGATATTAATAGCGATTTAATTAATCTCTACAATATTATTAAGACCAACAGTACCTCGTTTATTGCAGATGCCCGCCGGTTATTTATGGCAGAGGAAAATAAATCAGAGGCTTACTATGCCCATCGGGTAGAGTTTAACCTGAGCCGTGATGCCTACCACCGTGCATTGTTATTTTTATATCTTAACCGCCATGGTTATAACGGTCTTTGTCGTTATAACCTGCGTGGTGAATTCAATGTACCTTTCGGCCGTTATCAGAAACCCTATTTTCCTGAAGCCGAGCTGTTGTGGTTCGCAGAGCGTGCCCAGAAGGCTACTTTCGTCTGTCAGTCTTATGGCCCTACGATGCGGGAAGCCAGCAGTGGCTGTGTGGTGTATTGTGATCCCCCGTATGCACCGTTGTCAGCAACAGCTAATTTTACTGCCTACCATACCAACAGTTTCAGCCTGCATGAGCAGATCCATCTGGCGGAGCTTGCCGAAGAACTGGCAAAAGAAAGATCAGTACCTGTGCTAATCTCTAATCATGATACGGAGCTGACTCAGCAATGGTATAACGCGGCGGTAAAGCATATCGTTAAAGCAAGACGATCCATTAGCCGCAATGTGAACGGTCGCACCAAAGTCAACGAAATACTGGCCCTTTATCGTTAAACTGACCATAAACAGCGGCATTGTTCAGGGAATTACGCTGAATAATATTATCGGGAGAATCAGATGAAAGACTACTTGATAGCACCATCAATATTGTCGGCAGATTTTGCCCGACTGGGTGAAGATACGGCAAAAGTACTGGCCGCCGGCGGAGATGTTGTCCATTTTGACGTGATGGATAACCACTACGTCCCTAACCTGACGATGGGGCCGATGGTGCTGAAAGCCCTGCGGGATTACGGTATTTCTGCGCCGATTGATGTTCATTTAATGGTTTCTCCTGTGGATAGTCTGATCCCGCAATTCGCTAATGCCGGTGCCAGCTATATCACCTTTCACCCGGAAGCCACTTTACACGTTGATCGTACTCTGCAACTGATTAAAGAGCATGGCTGCAAAGCCGGACTGGTATTTAATCCTGCCACCCCCCTGAGTTACCTTGATTATGTGATGGACAAACTTGATGTGATCCTGCTGATGTCGGTTAACCCGGGTTTTGGCGGTCAGAGCTTTCTGCCTTCGACATTGAATAAGCTCCGTGAGGTACGCCAGCGTATCGACCACAGTGGTTTTGATATCCGTCTTGAGGTTGATGGCGGGGTAAAAGTTGATAATATCGGGCAGATCGCCGCTGCAGGTGCGGATATGTTTGTTGCCGGCTCGGCGATTTTCGGTCACCCAGATTATAAGAAAATTATTGATGATATGCGCAGAGCACTGGAGACAGCTAATGGCTCATTTCACTAATATTCGTGCGCTGGCCTTTGACCTGGACGGAACCCTGACAGACAGTGCCCCCGGACTGGCTGCCGCTGTCGATATGGCATTACAGCAGATGACGCTGCTAGAGGCCGGTGTCGCCCGGGTCTCCACCTGGATAGGTAACGGGGCAGATATCATGATGCAGCGTGCGTTGACTTATGCCCTGCAGCGGGCACCTGCGCCTTATGAGGCTGCACAGGCGCGCCAGCTGTTTGATAAGTTCTATGCACAGACGGCAGAGCAAGGCAGTGCGTTATTTCCCGGTGTGAAACAGACACTGCAAATACTTTGTCAGCAGAATATGCCAATGGCGATAGTGACCAACAAACCTACACCCTTTGTAGCCCCTTTACTTAAATCACTGGGTATTGATCAGTTCTTCTCGCTGGTGATTGGCGGTGATGATGTCACAGCCAAAAAACCGCATCCGGCAGCTGTCTATCTGGTACTGGGTAAGCTGGGACTGACCGCCGGTGAGTTACTGTTTATTGGTGATTCGCGTAATGATATCCGTGCGGCGAAGTCTGCGGGAGTACCATGTGCAGGGCTGAGCTACGGATATAACTATGGCGAGCCAATTGCAGACAGTCACCCGGATTGTGTGCTGGATAGCTTTGACCAACTTCTGCCCGCACTTGGGCTGTAATAAATCAGGATAAAATTTATGAGTAAACCCATTGTTTTTAGTGGCGCGCAGCCTTCAGGTGAACTAACCATTGGTAATTACATGGGGGCACTTCGTCAATGGGTACAGATGCAGGATGATTACCACTGTATTTATTGTATTGTTGACCAGCATGCGATTACTGTCCGTCAGGATCCGCAAGCACTGCATAAAGCGACACTGGATACTCTGGCCCTGTATCTGGCCTGTGGTATTGACCCTGAAAAATCGACCATCTTTGTACAGTCACATGTGCCGGAGCATGCACAGCTTTCATGGCTGCTGAACTGCTACACCTATTTCGGTGAGCTGAGCCGTATGACCCAGTTTAAAGATAAGTCGTCACGTTATGCTGAAAATATTAATGCCGGTCTGTTTGATTATCCGGTATTGATGGCGGCAGATATTCTGCTGTATCAGACTAACCAGGTACCGGTCGGGGAAGATCAGAAACAACATCTGGAACTGAGTCGCGATATTGCACAGCGTTTTAACTCTCTTTATGGTGATATTTTCCGGGTTCCTGAGCCTTTTATTCCTAAGTCCGGTGCGAGGGTGATGTCGCTGCTGGAACCGACGAAAAAAATGTCTAAATCCGATGATAACCGTAATAATGTGATTGGATTACTGGAAGATCCTAAAGCGGTTGTGAAAAAGATTAAACGTGCAGTGACTGACTCTGACGAGCCACCGGTAGTCCGTTATGACATTAAAAATAAGGCCGGAGTATCTAACCTGCTGGATATTCTGTCGGGTGTGACCGGACAAACCGTCAGCGAGCTGGAACAGGAATTCAGCGGTAAAATGTACGGACATCTGAAAGGTGCCGTTGCCGACGCTGTTTCCGGGATGCTGGCAGAGTTACAACAACGCTTTGAACACTTCCGCAATGATGAACAGTTACTGAACCGGATCATGAAAGAAGGTGCAGATAAAGCCAGCAGCAGAGCACGTGAGACACTGGATAAAGTTTACCAGGCGGTAGGTTTTGTCGCCCGGCCTAAAGGCTGAAAATAAGCCAGAGCCAGTGCAGGGACCATCAGCAGATGGTCCTTTTTTATTTCTCAGAAAAAACGCCGGTTAGCCGGCGTTTTTTGCTGAATAATCACGGATTACTCTTTAACCGGCGCGATATTGTTCAGACGATGTTTGCTGACAAAACCCAGCAACAGACACAGGATAAATACCACCCCGTATAAGCCATTGGCGGTCATCAGTGCCGCATGTGGTCCGCTGTGTTCTACTATCGGGCTGGTCACGACAAATGTCAGCATGGTACCGATAGTCCCGCAGGTCAGAATAAAGTTAACCAGTTTCGGTGATGACACGCGGGTCTGCTGTGAACCCAGAGTAATGATGGTGGTGTAAATTGCACTGGAAAAGAAACCTAAAATCATAATGATAATATGCAGCATTGCGACAGTTTCTGTATGAGTAAACCAGTACATTAGTGCAGTGGCCAGGGCAGTGATAACCACGAGGATTTTTTGCAGATCAACGAAGCGCAGTACCACACTGAATACCCACATACCGACCATATAGGCAGTCCAGAAATTACCGACCAGCTGTCCCGCATCAGAAATCTGTACCCCCAGATTCTTGGTGGCATATTCCGGAACCCAGGAAATAAAGCCCAGCTGACCGAGGATATAACACAGTGCCGCCAGTGCCAGCAGGAAAACACCACTGCCCCATTTCTCTCTTTCTGCCTGCTGTTGGTGGCTTTTTTTCGTCAGCACCGGAAATTCAACCATTAAGGTCAGAATAAAGATAGCCACATAAATCAGACCGATACAGCAGTACACCCAATACCATGGCAGTTGTCTGGCCAGCAGAACCCCTGCAATAATCGGGAACAGGGTTCCGGCCATACTGAAGAAAGAGTCAGTAAACAACAGGCGTGAACCACGCTGACGACCCTGGTAAAGGTGGGTAATCAGGAAGGTACCGATAGACATAGTAATTCCGCTGACCACCCCCAGTACAAACATGCATACCGAGAACATAGCGATACTGTGGCCGGTGACTAATCCGCCAATCGCCAGTAGCATTAATATAAACCCGAAGATTAACTGGCGTTTTAACGGAATAATTTCCATCAGCCAGGCATTAAGGAAGATAGCAACCAGAATCCCTGTATTAAGAAAAGTAAAAGTATTACTCATGCTTGATACGGGAACATTAAAGTACTGGGCAATATTATCCATGACCATCCCGGTCACAATTACTAATGCGCCGGTCAGGGCATAGGAAAAAAAGCTGATCCAGGTCAGGCCAGTCAGATTGGTCTTTGTCATTGTTAGAGACCCTAGTAAGAAGAAAGGTGAGAATTATCCCATGGGATTATAGAGTGAACCGTGATCCTGATAAATAATCAATGAAACATCATTTTCTTATTTCATCAATAATATGATCTTATTCACATATTTTTATACCGGTAATGATCTTTTCCTGCGGCCAGCAGATGGTCTGCAGGTAAATATCTGGTTCTCCTGCTGTGATCTCTCTACAATTAGCTTCGTTTTCCGTGTGGTTTATTCAATCAGGGAGTTTTTATGTTGAAACGTACTCTGGCGGCTGCCGTCGCGTTGCTGGCTCTTTCTTCAGCATCGGTACTGGCTGATACTCATGTACTGCTGACAACTTCAGCAGGTAATATTGAACTGGCGCTTAATGATCAAAAAGCCCCGGTGAGCGTCAAAAATTTTGTAAGCTACGTTAATAGTGGTTTTTATAACAACACTGTGTTTCATCGGGTCATTCCGGGTTTTATGATTCAGGGCGGAGGCTTTACTGCCGATATGACGCAAAAACCTGTCGGTGCGCCTATTAAGAATGAAGCTGATAATGGGCTGCGTAATCTGCGCGGTACTATTGCCATGGCCCGTACCGCTGATCCTGACAGTGCGACCAGCCAGTTCTTTATTAACGTCGCAGATAACGCATTTCTGGATCACGGCCAGCGTGATTTTGGTTACGCAGTATTTGGTAAGGTGATTAAAGGGATGGATGTTGCCGATAATATTGCCCGGGTTCAGACCTCCAATATCGGCCCTTATCAGAACGTTCCTGTAAAACCGGTCACTATTCTTTCTGCGAAAGTATTGCCGTAACAATGACAGGCCAGTGGACACTGGCCAGCAGTCCGGAGGATAAATACCCTGCTACTGGTTCAGTCTCTGCCCGGAGTACAGATAACCAGACGATGCGTCTGACAGTCAGGCGGGGCATACCAGCCATGTTACTTCTTATCGATAACTACGATTCCTTTACTTGGAATCTGTACCAGTATTTTTCCGTGACCGGTGTTGAGGTCAGGGTAGTACGCAACGACGCTATTACTCTCCCCGAAATTGCTGCATTACCTTTAAGCCATCTGGTGATTTCTCCGGGACCCTGTACTCCGGATCAGTCCGGAGTCTCGGTTGAGGCCATCAGATATTTCGCCGGTAAAATACCTATTCTGGGTGTATGCCTTGGGCATCAGGCGATTACTGTCGCTTTCGGGGGTAAGGTGGTACGTGCCCGTCAGCCGATGCATGGTAAAACCTCAGTGATTACCCACAATGACAAGGGGGTATTCAGACGTCTGAATAATCCTCTGACCGTGACCCGCTACCATTCGTTAGTTGCGGAAGCAGAATCACTGCCTGAGTGCTTTGAAGTCACCGCCCGGAGTGAATCGGAGCGGCAGTTTGATGAAATTATGGGGATAAAGCATAAAACATTACCCATTGAAGGCGTTCAGTTTCATCCTGAAAGCATTATGAGTGAGCAGGGACTTCAGTTATTGAAAAATTTTGTCGAACAGGCCGGTTAATATTTGCCTTTGGTTGATTTTTTATGCATATTTTTTGACTTATTATTTATATTTTCATGCACGGATAAATCAGGCGGACAATTCAATGGCAAAAGAGACGATAGCAGTTAACCGGGAAACGTTTGATCAGGTCATTTTGCCTGTTTATGCACCCGCTCAGTTTGTGCCAGTCAAAGGTAAAGGCAGTCGGGTCTGGGATCAGCAGGGTAAAGAGTATGTCGATTTCTCCGGTGGAATTGCGGTAACTGCCCTGGGCCATTGCCACCCGGCATTGGTCGACACCCTGAAAACACAAGGTGAAACCCTGTGGCATACCAGTAATGTGTTTACTAATGAGCCGGCACTGCGCCTCGCCAGTAAGCTGACTGACGCAACGTTTGCCGAACGGGTATTTTTCGCCAACTCCGGGGCCGAAGCCAATGAAGCCGCATTTAAACTGGCCCGTTACTACGCATCGGTACGCCATAGCCCTTATAAAACCAAAATTATTGCTTTTCACCACGGGTTCCATGGCCGTACGTTATTTACTGTGTCAGTGGGTGGCCAGCCAAAATATTCGGACGGTTTCGGGCCGAAACCTGCCGATATAGTGCATGTTCCTTTTAATGATCTCGGGGCAGTAAAAGCCGTTATTGACGATCATACCTGTGCGGTTGTTCTGGAACCTATTCAGGGAGAAGGAGGCATTACCCCGGCAACACCTGAGTTTATGCAAGGGCTGAGGGATTTATGTGATCAGCATCAGGCGTTACTGGTGATGGACGAAGTGCAGAGTGGTATGGGCCGCAGCGGCAAATTATTTGCCTATGAACATTATGGTGTGACCCCCGATATTCTGACCACGGCCAAAGCGCTGGGGGGCGGTTTCCCTGTGAGTGCAATGCTGACAACAAATGAAATTGCATCAGCGATGTCTCCCGGTACCCATGGGACAACCTATGGCGGTAACCCTCTGGCTTGCGCTATCGCAGAAACTGCGCTCGATACGATTAACACCCCTGAGGTCTTACAGGGTGTAGAAATACGGCGTCAGTGGTTTACAGAGGAGCTGGAAAAAATTAACCGGCATTTTTCGCTGTTCAGTGAGATTCGCGGCAAGGGGCTGTTGATCGGAGCAGAACTGAAGCCACAGTATCAGCCGAAGGCCCGGGATTTGTTACATGCGGCAGCGGCCGAAGGTGTGATGATCCTTACGGCAGGTAGCGGTGTTATCCGTTTTACCCCCTCACTGGTGATCACCGAGCAGGACATACGTGAAGGAATGGCCCGTTTATCCGTAGCCGTCGGAAAGGTATTTGGCTAACTTACTGACCGCCAGCCTCCTTGCGGACGCTGGCGGGTTTGCTTCAGACTTTCTTTTTCTTATTTATCAGCCACTGTCCGTGACGGGGACGTTGTCGCCAGACAATCGACGAAATAGTCCGCATAACTCTCAGGTGGCTTAATATCTGATCGAGCTGCCGCTCCATAATGGTTACCGGCCCCAGAGGAACCTTGTCGGGAGTATCCATTACCGCACTGCTGCGGTCATCTTCACTCTGGTAACTCAGGCGCTGCTGACATTGTTGTAATGCAATCTCACAGGACTCCAGGTAGCTGCGGGCCAGCCCGGGGCTGAGCATAGTATGTTCATGGGCAAGCGTCGTCAGCACATTAATATGTTCGACAATAAACTGGCTATGGGTAACCCACAGATGCATTTCGTTCAGATATTCAGTATTAAAGCCGGGTTCCTGCATAGCCTGGTTCATTGAACTGAAAAGGGCATTATGCCGCTGGTTTACCTTGATTCTGATACTTTCCAACTCATCGGCGGTGTGCTGCGGAGCAAGTAAGATCTGCAGGGCATGCTGATAGGTCTCCAGGACATCCAGGGCATTTTTTCGTAACAGGGCACTTTGCCACTGCGGCCATAGCCATAGCATGCCGGCGAAAGCAATCAGGCACCCCAGCAGGGTATCCAGCAGGCGGGGCACCAGGAAATTCACCCCGTTAAGGGACAGTAACTGCAGGCTGTATACTGCAGTGACGGTGAAACCAATGGTTGCCCAGCCGTAGTACTGACGGGAAAAGAGATTACTGAACAAGGTCAGCAATAACATTGTCAGCAGGATCACCGATTCCGGCGCGGCCATTTTCAGAGACCAGGCGGCAATCATCAGGCCGGCAAATGTGCCGAGGGCACGGTGCTGAATCCGGACCCGGGTTGCAGCATAACTGTTCTGACTGACCAGAATAATGGTCATTAATACCCAGTAGGGCTTCGGCATATTCAAAGACAGGGCCAGAGTACTGGCCGTCATCAGCATGACCGAAAAACGGCCGGCAGTCTGCAGGGCGACAGACTTTAACGAAATATAGCTGCGTAATGCGGCCAGCAAGGGCAGTCGTCGCTGGCTGTCTGCCATAAGGTCACGGCGGTAGAGTGGTTTCCTTGTTTGCAGTACTGTTGCAATTTTACTGAAATGGTACAGATAGAACTGGCCGACAGGGTTATCAGGGTACTGGCGGACGATATTCTGTAATTCTGACAGAGACTCACGCATCGAAAAGTCCGCCGGAATCTGGTGATAAAGGATATTATCGGCGGTCTTGCGCAGTTGTCTGGCAACCAGATTAGCGGTGCGTTTGATAATTTCTCCCGACTGACTTTTCTGTACCAGATCTCTGACATCCTCACTCTGGCTGAGAGTCACTGAAATATGCTCCTGCAGGTCTTCTGCCATCATAAAGGTGCGGATCAGGTATTTTTCACGGCTGTTTTTTTCCGCGGAAAGCATATGGATTTGCTGATAGGCGGTGGTGATTAAATCGACGACTTTCTGCTGGTAATTCAGTAATGCGGGTAATGATTTATCATAATCACTGCTGCTGAGCAGAGTATATTTTTCCTCGCAATATTTCGCCAGAGCGCGGTATAACAGGCTGAGTGTTTCACGCAGCGGCTGATCCTTAGACAGCCTGAACCAGTACCAGTTAAACAGTCCGTACCATAAAGTACCGCAGCCATAGAGCAAAGGGGGGCCCCACAGGGGCATTCGTCCGACCAGGCTCAGCGTAAATGTCATGGCGATCAGGGACCCCGGTAGCAGACGTCCATGCAACGGGCTTATTTCACCGCATACTCCGATTAATAATGGAAGCGCACCGACAATAAACGGTAACGGGACATTACGCAGCAGCAGCCACTGTAGTAAGAAACTACTGAGCGCAAACAGAGTACCGCCGATAACAATTCGCTTAAAAAAATGGCGATGCGGGGTATCCAGTCCGGCGATATTGCAGCAGGCCGGTACCAGAGAAAACAGCAGACCTTTCTGCAGATCGCCGGCCAGCCATCCGGCGGCGACAGGAAGACACAGGATAAGTGTCTGGCGCAAGGCATAGTTAACTTCAGGGTGATAAACAATTCTGCGCCACATCAGATACAACCGCAGGTCAATAATAAACAAGACACGGCAGTCACCTGCCGTGCAGAGAACAGTATGATCCGTTAACGGGTACCGTAGACGACGATGGTTTTCCCGTGGGCTGAAATCAGGTTCTGATCTTCCAGCATTTTCAGGATCCGGCCGACGGTTTCGCGGGAACAACCGACGATTTGGCCGATCTCCTGACGGGTAATTTTGATCTGCATTCCGTCAGGATGAGTCATTGCATCGGGCTGACGTGCCAGGTTAAGCAGGGTCTGGGCAATGCGTCCGGTAACGTCAAGAAAGGCCAGATTACCGACTTTTTCCGACGTTACCTGTAAACGGCGTGCCATCTGTGATGATAAGCGCATCAGAATTTCGGGATTCACCTGAATAAGCTGACGGAATTTCTTGTAAGAAATCTCCGCAACCTCACAGGCAACTTTGGCGCGCACCCAGGCAGTACGTTCCTGGCCTTCCTCAAATAATCCCAGTTCTCCAATAAAATCGCCCTGATTCAGATAAGAGAGGATCATCTCTTTTCCTTCTTCATCTTTAATCAGAACGGCAACGGAGCCTTTCACTATATAATAGAGAGTTTCCGCTTTTTCACCCTGATGGATCAGGGTGCTTTTGGAGGGATATTTGTGAATATGACAATGGGACAGGAACCATTCTAATGTAGGGTCTGTTTGTGGTTTACCAAGAACCATTCTCTTGTATCCTTCTGTTGTAATCGTGCCGGAAACACAGGGGGTAAGATCCTGTGGGGCTTTGAAATCATAGGGCTTTTTTGTCTGACATTCGCGGTGACCCAGTGACACTTACTCTGGTGAAGACGACCGTTTTGCCATGGTTGTAATCGGGTAAAAATTATCTACCCCTCTGTTTGTAGCATACCCTGAGGAAACTGTCTCCTGTTGTATTGTCTGGCCCGGGTCATTGCCCGCAGATTGCCGTTTATCCTGTGAAGGAGTAATCTGACAGATATTTAATAAACTGAGAGTAAGAACAATGCAGGCACGCGTAAAATGGGTTGAAGGGTTGAGTTTTATCGGGGAATCAGCCTCGGGACATCAGGTCCTTATGGATGGTAATGCCGGTGACAAAGCTCCCAGCCCGATGGAAATGGTTTTGATGGCTACCGGAAGCTGTAGTGCCATTGACGTGGTGTCTATTTTGCAGAAAGGCCGTCATGATGTGACAGACTGTGAAGTTAAACTGACATCGCAGCGTCGCGAAGAAGCGCCGCGTCTGTTTACCCATATTAATCTTCACTTTATTGTCACCGGGCATAACCTGGCCGATACAGCGGTAGAGCGTGCAGTTTCACTTTCGGCTGAAAAATATTGCTCGGTTGCTTTAATGCTGGGTAAAGGGGTTGATGTTACCCACAGTGTTGAAGTGATAAGTCTGTAAGTTCATGGTGTCCGGATGCTGTCTGGCATCCGGACGTATTAGCGGGGAGCGCGCTGTTCGATCAATTGTTTCACCAGCGGTGTCATAATCAGCTCCATGGCCAGCCCCATCTTGCCTCCCGGCACGACCAGCGTATTGATATGTGAAATAAATGCCCCGTGGATCATCGCCAGTAAATACGGGAAATTAATCTCTTCCAACCCCCGGAAATGGATCACCACCAAACTCTCATCCAGTGAAGGGATGGTCTTTGCTGAGAACGGATTAGACGTATCAACCGTCGGTACCCGCTGAAAGTTAATATGGGTCCGGGAAAATTGCGGAGTGATATAGTTAATATAGTCATCCATCGACCGTACCACCGAATCCATCACCGCTTCACGGGAGTGGCCGCGTTCGCCGGTGTCTCTGACCAGTTTCTGAATCCATTCCAGATTAACGATCGGTACCACACCGACCATCAAATCAACTTTGTCAGCAACGTTGTGTTGTCCGGTAACAATACCGCCGTGTAATCCTTCATAGAACAAGACATCCGTATTCTCCGGTAAAGGTTGCCAGGGGGTGAAGGTACCGGGCTGCTGTTTCCAGGGCACTGCTTCATCATAGGTATGTAAATATTTACGTGAGCGACCGGTACCCTGGCGGGCATATTCGGTAAAGGTCTGTTCCAGCAGAGAGAAGTCATTGGCCTCGGGCCCAAAATAACTGATATGCCTCCCCAGATCCCGTGCTTTGCGGATAGCAACATCCATCTCTGGCCGGCTATACCGGTGAAAACTGTCTCCTTCCACTTCTGCGGCACGGATATTCAGTTGCTGGAAAATTTTACGAAAGGCGAGGCTGGTAGTACTTGTTCCGGCACCGCTGGAACCGGTAACGGCAATGATAGGATGCCTTGCTGACATAACGTTATGCTCCCTGAACCAATACGGCTGACAGCATTGTTAACATGTCTGGCCGCGGGTGTCATCTGTCGTAGTACGGGACAAATCCGCGGTTAACCGAAATTACGCGCTGGCATCAGTGTGACTGACTCATGTAATTCCGACCACACCACGACGATTTCCCCGGCGGTGAGCTGCCGGTGAATATCGGCCGTTTTTTCTGACAATGAACGCTCCTGTTCACCATAGTCTGTGCCTTCTCTGAGGACAAAAGACTCAATCAGATTATTCAGCGTATCAGGATCTATTTGCTGCCATGGAATGATCACAATTATTTATCCAGCCAGGTTGAAAGCCATTGAGGGATACGATGCTCCAGCCACATGACCGGGCGGGTCAGGGTACCACTGACGAAACCAACGTGGCCACCGTACTGACAGAGCTGGTAGGTAATGCTCGGTGACAGATGCTCCGGATTGGGAATGACATCAGGCACCATAAAAGGATCATCCCGGGCATGGATAATCAGTAACGGTTTTTCGACGCCGGAAAGCAGCGGCATGCCGCTTGCACGACGATAATAGTCGGTTGCATCGGTAAATCCATGGTTTTTAGACGTAATTTCATCATCGAAATCCCTTAGCCGGTGAATGCTATTCAGGCGTTCGAGAGAGATATCCAGCAGGCCGGGATATGCTTTCAGTTTCCGGCGAACACTTTTTTTCATCTGCGACAGCAGATAGAACTGATAAAAACGCGAAAAGCCCTGTTCCAGCTTAGAACTGCAGGGCTCCAGCATTAAAGGGGCCGACACGATAACGCCGGCATCCAACAGACAGTCACTGCCCAGGGAGCCCATCATACAAGCCAGCATATTTCCGCCCAGTGAAAACCCGGTGGCGGCAGTCGGTGCCGGTCCCATCGTTTGTTGCATCCAGCGCAGGAAATAACTGGCGTCAGCAAAATCCCCGGAGTGATAGTTTTGTTTTTTCCGGTTCGACTCACCGCTGCAGCCCCGGAAGTGCATCACCACCCCCAGCCAGCCCCGTTTCTTAAATGCTGACAGCAGCCCGTGAGCATAAGGGCTGTTGATACTACCTTCGAGTCCGTGAAAAATAACAGCACGTGACTTATGTTGTGCATGTTGCGGATTTTCACTCCATGCCAGATCGACAAAATCACCGTCAGGTAGTTCAAGCCGCTGCCAGTAAGGCTTAATCCGCACAATCCGGCGCAGGATCCTTGGCAGAAGGGTCTGGATATGAGGGTTTTTCAGCTGAGGAATTGGGGTAAATTCCTCACCTGTATTACGACAAATTTTCATACCATCGGGTCTTGTCTGATCCATAACTCACTGTATAGTTTCAAAGGTTAATTTAATCCTGAGACAGGAATGGTGTCACGCATGGAAATGGGATTATTTCTCTCGCTACTGGGTTTTCTTTGGGTTGCAGCAATAACACCCGGCCCTAATAATATGTTACTTACTGCATCCGGTGCCAACTTTGGTTTTATTCGCTCATTTCCGTTAATGCTTGGCATTATGCTGGGCATGCAGATTATGCTGCTTATGGTTGCCTTCGGTATTGGCGGTCTTATTCTGGTCTATCCTGCTATTCATTTATTGCTGAAAATTGCGGGCAGCCTGTACTTACTCTGGCTTTCCTGGAAAATTGCCAGTGCGCCTTATGAAGAGCTGGATATCAGTAATCTGTCGGTTCCCGGGAAAGCCATGCCTTTCTGGCAGGGAGGGATACTGCAGTTAATTAACCCTAAAGCCTGGCTGATGTCACTGGGCGCGGTAGCCAGTTTTAGTCTTGCAGGTGCTCAGTATCATTCATCGGTGCTGGCGATCAGCTTTGCAATGTTCCTGGTGAATATTGTGGCCGGTATTATCTGGCTTAGCTTTGGTTCGTTTATCGGACGCTGGCTGAAAAGCCCCCGCGCCTGGAAAATATTTAATATCTGCATGGGGCTGCTTACCGCATCCTGTGTGATCCTTATCTGGCTGTAATACCGCCGAACCAGGGAATAACCGCCGGAGACTCCACACAGGTCATGATGACCGATGGATTTTAAATAAATCAGAGTCGGTCTGTCATGTAATTGTTGGTAATTTCTCTGCGGGCGCACGGATCCGACGTCGCAGGCTGTGTCCTGCAGACCCCCGGGGCCTGCCCGGCCTCAGGATGCTGCGGAGCTTATTGTTTCCAGTTGTTCCTGCAATTCCAGCCATTCCATTTCGCACTCTTCCAGCTCTGACTGGCTTTCTGCCTGTATTTTCAGGGCGGCAGTTAACTCAGTTTTTCTCTCCTGCTCGTAAATTCCCGGCTGGCTGAGTAACTGTTCATTTTCGCTGAGTGTGGTTTGCAGGACCGTCATGCGTTTTTCCAGCTGTTCTGTCTTTTTACGCAGTGGCTGGGTTTGGATACGCAGCTCTGCTTCGCGCCTTTTCTGGTCCTTACGGGCCTGAGCACTGTTACCTGACGCGGATTTTACCTCTTCAGGTGGTGTACTGTTTTTTTGCTGATTTGTCAGCCACTGCTGATAATCATCCAGGTCACCATCAAATACATCGACATTACCCGCGTCAACCAGATACAGGTCATCGGTGGTGGCACGAATCAGGTGCCTGTCATGGGACACCACGACTAATGCTCCTTCGTAATCCATCAGCGCTTCGGTCAGCGCCTGACGCATATCCAGGTCAAGGTGGTTGGTCGGTTCATCCAGCAGCAGTAAGTTCGGACGTTCCCAGACCACTAGTGCCAGTACCAGCCGTGCTTTTTCGCCGCCGGAGAATCGCCCTGTAGCCTCTTTGACTTTGTCGCCCTGGAAACCAAAGCCCCCGAGGTAGTCCCTCAGTTGCTGTTCCAGCACCCGCGGTGCCTGGCGTTGCAGGTGTTGTAATGGCGATTCATCTGCCCGTAAATATTCCAGTTGATGCTGGGCGAAATAACCCAGCTTAATACCTTTAGCCAGCGTTACTTCACCTTGCTGCGGTGCCAGATCGCCAGCCAGTAATTTGATTAACGTAGATTTTCCTGCGCCGTTACGGCCAAGTAAGCCAATACGTGAACCGGGAACCAGGTTAAGTTTTATCGAATTCAGAATCACTTTTTCGCCATAACCGGCCGTTACTTTCTCCATTTTGAGTAATGGATTTGGCAGGCTTTCCGGCGGCAAAAAACTGAAACTGAAGGGGTTATCCACATGTGCCGGGGCAATCAGTTCCATTTTCTCCAGCATTTTGATCCGGCTCTGGGCCTGTCTTGCTTTGGTGGCTTTGGCTCTGAAACGATCGATATAGTGCTGTAAGTGCTCTACCCGGGCTTGCTGGCTTTGGTAAAGTGCCTGCTGCTGGGCGAGTTTTGTTGCCCGCTGACGTTCGAAATCACTGTAATTACCCGTGTATTCGACCAAATCTTCCTGCTCAATATGCAGAATCTTGTTAACGGTCGGGTCGAGAAAGTCACGGTCATGTGAAATCAGTATCAGTGTGCCGGTATAACTTTTCAGCCAGCGCTCCAGCCAGATAACAGCATCAAGATCCAGGTGGTTGGTCGGTTCGTCAAGCAATAACAAATCTGATCGGCAAATCAGGGCCTGGGCCAGGTTCAGGCGCATTCTCCAGCCACCTGAAAAATCTTTTACCGGAGACTGTAATTGCTGCTGACTGAATCCTAAACCGTGTAGCAGGCTGGCAGCCCGTGACTGTATGGTCCAGGACTGAATGGCATCCAGTTTTCCGTGCAGTAACGCAATCTTATTACCGTCATTTTCTGCATTTGCTTGCGCCAGAGCATTTTCCAGCTGGCGAAACTCTCTGTCTCAGTCAATTACGTATTCGATAGCTGCCTGATCCAGCGCCGGCGTTTCCTGATTTACCCAGGCCAGCGACCAGTTACCAGGAAAATTAACATGACCGGCATCACTGTTAATTTCACCTTTCAGCAGAGACAGCAGGGTGGACTTCCCGCAACCATTTTTCCCGACCAGACCGACCTTCTGTCCGGGGTTAATGGTGGCGGAAGCGTTTTCCAGCAGTACCCGGGTACCGCGTCGAATTTGTAGCGAAGAGAAGACAATCATAAGCGCCGTATCGTCAGAATATGTTAAATTATCAGCTAAAATGAACCAGCGATTAAACAGAATATTTCGTAATGTGCTGCATGGTAGCTGAAATAGTTATCCGTGACGATGATTTGGAGGAGAACAATGTCAACACAGCCTAAAATCCTGCTGCTTTATGCTCATCCGGAATCACAGGAGTCGGTGGCAAACAGGGTCTTACTGGAGACCGCAAAGCGGCAGGAAAACGTGACTGTGCATGATCTGTATGCATTTTATCCTGATTTTTTCATCGACATTCATTACGAACAACAGCTATTACGTGAACATGACATTATCGTTTTTCAGCACCCGTTATATACCTACAGCTGTCCTGCGTTACTGAAGGAGTGGTTTGACCGGGTATTGTCGCGGGGCTTCGCCACCGGCAGTGGGGAGCATGCACTTGCCGGAAAGTACTGGCGCAGTGTCGTCACTACCGGAGAGCCTGAAACGGCCTATCATCAGCACGGGCTTAACCGTTATCCGATGACCGAAATCATGCGTCCTTTTGAACTGACCGCACAAACCTGTCGCATGCACTGGCTCACACCAATGGTGATTTACTGCGCCAGACGTCAGACGGCAAAGGCAATGCAAACCTATGCCAGTGCTTATCATGACTGGTTGTCTCAGCCGTTACCTCAGGGGGTTATTTGATGGAAGGTCCGGGCCTGTTAACCGCAGGTGTTATTTATTTGGGTGCAGCAGTGGTTGCGGTACCGATTGCTGCACGGATTGGTATTGGCGCGGTTCTGGGGTATCTGCTGGCCGGGATTGCTATCGGCCCCTGGGGTATCGGGCTGATCAGTGATGTCGACGAGATTCTGCACTTTTCTGAACTTGGCGTTGTTTTCCTGATGTTTATCATCGGGCTGGAGCTGAACCCTGGCAAACTCTGGGAGCTGCGTCGTTCAATATTTGGTGTAGGTGCTGCTCAGGTTATTTTCTCTGCTGTTATCCTCGGAGGGTTACTGTGGCTGACTGACTTCTCATGGCAGGCGGCCCTGATCGGGGGGATTGGTCTGGCGATGTCCTCGACCGCGATGGCGCTTCAGTTAATGCGCGATAAAGGGATGAATCGCAGTGAATCCGGACAGCTTGGTTTCTCAGTATTATTGTTTCAGGATTTGGCGGTTATCCCCGCCCTGGCACTGATACCTTTACTGGCAGGCAGTGATGGCCACCACCCTACCGACTGGATAAAAGTCGGTATGAAAGTGCTGGCGTTTGCCGGCATGTTGATTGGCGGGCGCTTTTTGCTGAAACCTATTTTCCGTTTTATTGCGGCCTCCGGCGTCCGGGAAGTGTTTACGGCTGCCGCATTATTACTGGTTATTGGATCAGCCGTATTTATGGATGCACTGGGGCTGTCAATGGCGCTGGGGACCTTTATTGCCGGGGTATTACTGGCAGAAAGTGAATACCGTCATGAGCTTGAGGTGGCGATTGAGCCGTTTAAAGGGCTATTACTGGGGTTATTCTTTATTTCTGTCGGTATGGCCCTGAACCTGGGGGTGCTGTACACCCATATTATTGAAATTCTGGTCGCAGTACTGGTGCTGGTCGCCGTTAAAACACTGGTCCTCTATTCTCTGGCCCGTATTTACGGTTTACGCAGTTCAGAACGGTTACAGTTTTCCGGTGTGTTAAGTCAGGGTGGGGAATTTGCTTTTGTTTTATTCTCTGGCGCGGCATCGGCACACTTGTTCTCAGGAGAACAGTTGCCATTGTTGCTGGTCACGGTCACATTATCCATGATGACGACCCCGTTGCTGATGCAAGGGGTGGATAAAATACTGGTCCGTCGCTTCAATAAATCCGGTGATGAAAATAATGAAAAACATTATGTCGAAGATGATCAGCCTCAGGTGATTGTGGTCGGGTTTGGCCGTTTTGGTCAGGTTATTGGCCGGTTGCTGATGGCGAATAATACCCGTATTACGGTACTGGAGCGGGACATCAGTGCGGTCAGTCTGATGCGAAAATATGGCTATAAAGTCTATTACGGCGATGCGACCGAACTTGAATTATTACGGGCTGCCGGAGCTGAAGGGGCACAGTCTATTGTGGTGACCTGTAATGATCCCGAAGATGCAATGACGATTGTACAGTTATGTCAGCATCATTTCCCGCATCTGAAAATTCTTGCCCGTGCCCGCGGACGTGTCGAAGCCCATGAACTGCTGCAGGCCGGAGTGACGCAGTTCAGTCGTGAAACCTTTTCCAGTGCACTGGAACTCGGACGTAAGACACTGATTACGCTTGGAATGCATCCGCATCAGGCGATGCGTGCCCAGTTACACTTCCGCCGTCTGGATATGCGGATGCTGCGTGAGCTGATGCCGAACCATGAGGATAACGGGCAGATTTCCCGTGTGCGTGAAGCCCGTCGTGAACTGGAAGATATTTTTAATCGGGAAATGCAGAAAGAAAAACAACAGTTTGATGGCTGGGATGAACCCGGCTAACCACCGTGATGTGATTACTTTCCGATAAACATAGCAAGCTGGAGCTGAAATGCGTAAACGTTTTATTGCCGGTGCTGTTTGCCCCCATTGTCAGCAAAAAGACACTCTTGCCATGTGGCAGGAAAACAGTATTGATGTTGTCGAATGTGTGAAATGTGGTCATCAGATGCGGGAAGCCGAAAAAGCGATTGCCGGTAATATTCGTCAGCATGAGCAGATTATTGGCGTATTTACCCCTGAATAATGCGGTTTTTTGTTTTTTTTCACACTGAAACTTACAGTGGGATTGAATTTCGCTACAATCAGCGCCATTAAGACCGGAGAGGAAATTAACCCGATTTTTTTCCGGTCAGGACCTTTCTGGTTGGTGTTATTGCAGGCAAGAATAAACCAATGAGACGGGAATTAAGCTCTCAACGGTTAGGAGATATCATGAAAGTAGCAAAAGACCTGGTAGTAAGTCTGGCGTATCAGGTACGTACAGAAGATGGCGTATTAGTTGATGAATCACCGGCAAATGCGCCGCTGGAATATCTGCACGGTCATGGTTCCCTGATTTCTGGTCTGGAAAAAGCACTGGAAAATCATGAGCCTGGCGATAAATTTGATGTGAATATTGCTGCGGATGATGCCTACGGCCAGTTTGATGACAATCTGGTGCAGCGTGTACCGAAAGATGTTTTTGTCGGTGTTGATGAACTGCAGCCGGGTATGCGTTTCCTGGCAGAAACTGATCAGGGTCCGGTACCGGTAGAAATTACCGAAGTCGGTGATGATTTTGTGGTTGTTGACGGTAACCATATGCTGGCAGGCCAGAACCTGAGCTTCAATGTGGAAGTGATGGCTATCCGCGAAGCGACCGCAGAAGAGCTGGCCCATGGGCACGTTCACGGTGAGAACGGGCACGATCACGGGCATGATCACGACCATGACCACGGTCAGGAAGGATGCGGTACCGGCGGCTGTGGCTGCCACCACTAATCCCTGCTAATACAGACAGCCACCGTCCGGTGGCTGTCTGCTCTGGTCAGTAATGAGGCGGTGGTGTCTCTTCTGACTGCGGGGCCAGCAATGAAGGCGCGGCTGTTTTTACTTTATCAACCAGCATGCGGAACTGCTCCCGTATTTTTCCCATCTCAAGTTCATGTCTGACGACAATCTGGTTCAGCTCTTCGATGGTCTGTTCCTGAAAAGCAATCTTGCTTTCAAGCGCTTCCAGACGTTTTTCCCATTCGGACGCTTGCATTATATTTCCTCATTATTTCGTTTCTGCGCCATGATGCGTTATCTGCTGCGATTATTCGAGCACTGCTGTCAGGATCTGGCTGATTTTTGTCTCTCAGTATGCGGTGACCTTGAAAATTCTCTTTTCAGCCCAATATCCTTTGAAACTTCCTGACGCAAAAAAGGTCGGAGGTTAACAGAGAATGATCGTGATGATGGTGTGTTACACCGTGATATACCGTTATAGTGTGGGTAATGAAAACACAATAATCACCGGGGTCTGATACTTCGGTTGGGAGATATGGATGAAATCATTGTTTAAAGTCTCATTGTTAGCGACCACTTTAGCCGTTGCGCTGAATGCACCTGTGGTTATGGCTGCTGACACGTCAGCCAAAACCACTGAGCAGGCACCTGCAAATGCTGCATTTAAAGATCAGACGCAGCAGTCTGCTTATGCGCTGGGTGCTTCCTTAGGTCGCTACATGGACAATTCTCTGAAGGAACAAGAGAAGCTTGGTATCAAGCTGGACAAAAAATTCCTGATCGCAGGTGTTCAGGATGCCTTTGCCGGTAAGAGCAAACTGTCTGATGCTGAAATCGAACAGACCCTGAAGACCTTCGAAGGTCATGTGAAAGCGGCCGCTCAGGCGAAAATGGAAAAAGATGCCAAAGAGAATGCCGAAAAAGGTGATGCTTTTGCTGCCAAATTCGCAAAACAAGCCGGCGTGAAAAAAACCGCCAGCGGGCTGCTGTATAAAGTAGAAAAAGAGGGCACCGGTAACGCGCCAGTTGATAGCGATACGGTTGTGGTTAACTACAAAGGTACCCTGATTAACGGTACCGAGTTTGATAACTCTTACAAACGTGGTGAGCCATTATCTTTCCGTCTGGACGGTGTTATCCCGGGCTGGACTGAAGGTCTCAAACACGTGAAGAAAGGCGGTAAAATTGAGCTGGTCATCCCGCCAGATCTGGCTTACGGTCAGAACGGTGTGCCTGGTATTCCGCCAAATTCAACCTTAGTCTTTGAAGTTGAGTTGCTGGATATTAAACCAGCACCTAAAGCGGATAATGCGGCAAAAGCGCCGGCAGCTGCTGCCACCCCGGCTCAGTAATTGTTTTACACCGCCGCACCTCTGCGGCGGTTCTTTACCCCGCCGCGCTAAAAGGGCTGGCTTAAGTGATCGACATTTGCCAGACTGATATTTCAATTATTTATAGTTTTTGAGTCTGCCCGGCTGTGCTTATGACAGGCTCCAGCTACCTGGGGTAATATCTGTAATGTCTAATCCTTTTAATCCCGGCGATATCGCTGATTACGAACTCCCGGAACGGTATCCGTTTGAACCGGCAGACTATGACATTCTGAAATCATATGAATCGGTTGTTGACGGGCTGGCCATGCTGATTGGTTCTCATTGTGAGATAGTGCTGCACTCGCTGGATAATCTGAAATGTTCGGCAATCCGGATTGCCAACGGTGAGCATACCGGCAGACAGGTCGGCTCACCTATCACGGATCTTGCCCTGAGAATGTTGCATGATCTGCAGGGTGAAAAAAGTAATGTCTCCCGTGCTTACTTTACCCGTGCCAAAAGTGGTGTACTGATGAAATCAGTCACTATTGCTATCCGTAATCATAGTCAGCGGGTGATCGGGCTGTTATGTATCAATATGAATCTGGATGTGCCTTTTTCACAGATCATGTCGACCTTTATGCCTCCGGAACTGCATCAGGTAGACTCGAGTGTTAACTTTGCAAGTTCAGTAGATGATCTGGTGGCCCAGACGATGGAATTTACCATTGAAGAAGTGACCAATGATCGCAATGTTTCCAATAATGCAAAAAATCGCCAGATAGTACTGAATCTGTATGAAAAAGGTATCTTTGACATTAAAGATGCGATTAACCAGGTGGCTGACCGGTTAGAAATTTCCAAACACACTGTTTACCTGTACATCCGCCAGTTTAAAAACGGTGATTTTCACGGAGGTGAACGCTGATGCGTTACTCACTGCTGGTGACCGGTGCCCCCTACGGGACACAGCAGTCATCCAGTGCCTTATTGTTTGCCAGAGCATTACTGCAGGCGGGCCAGCAACTTGAGAGCGTGTTTTTTTACCGTGAAGGGGTACTGAATGCCAATCGGCTGGTTTCGCCTGCCAGTGATGAAACTGATATGGTGCGGGAATGGCAGCATCTGCATCTGCAGCATGGTATTGGCCTGCATATCTGTGTGGCTGCAGCGCTCAGGCGTGGTGTGGCTGATGCGTCTGAATCGGCGCGCCTGCAATTACCCGCAGACAATTTACAGTCCGGTTTTACTCTGAGCGGGCTGGGTGCTTTTGCTGAAGCGGCCCTGACCTGTGATCGGCTGGTACAATTCTGATGAATAAAGTTGCCTTTGTATTTATGTCCGCTCCCCATGGCAGCAGTGCCGGCAGGGAAGGGCTGGATGCGCTGCTGGCGACAGCAGCCCTTAATGACCAGTGCGCTCTGTTTTTTATCGGCGACGGTGTTCTGCAACTATTGCCCGAACAGCAGCCAGAACAGATTCTGTCGCGTAATTATATTGCGACCTTCGGTGTACTGCCATTGTATGACATCGAACAGTACTACCTGTGCAGAGAGTCACTGGTCTGCCGTGGAATTCCTGATGACAGCGACTGGGTATTGCCTGCTGAAGTGCTGGATACCTGCGAATTACGTCGTCGTCTTACGGATTTTGATAAAATTGTCACATTCTGAGAAATAAACAGCAGATGCTACATACACTCATGCGCTCTCCCTGGCAGTGTGATTTACAGGGGCTGATAGCATTACTTTCACCCGGTGATGACCTGCTGTTATTACAGGATGGTGTGCTGGCAGCTATCGAAGGAAGTCAGTGCCTTACTGCATTATTACAGTCGCCCGCAACACTTTATGTGTTGCAGGAAGATATTACAGCCCGCGGGCTGGGCGAAAAAACCTCAGCCAGCGTGCAGCTAACAGACTACACCGGGTTTGTTAATTTAACCCTCCGGCACCCGCAACAGTTCACCTGGTAGCACAGAAGTATTGGTTATTTCTTGACACCTTTTGGACGGGGCCCTAAAATTCTGCGTCCTCGTAGAAATGCGAGGCGATTTATTACGTGTTTACGAAGCTAAAGCTAAATCCAGGAGCTATTTAATGGCAACAGTTAACCAGCTGGTTCGCAAACCACGCGTACGCAAAGTTGCAAAAAGCAACGTGCCTGCGCTGGAAGCATGCCCGCAAAAACGTGGTGTTTGTACTCGTGTATATACTACCACTCCTAAAAAACCGAACTCCGCATTACGTAAAGTATGTCGTGTTCGCCTGACCAACGGTTTCGAAGTAACTTCGTACATCGGTGGTGAAGGCCATAACCTGCAGGAACACTCCGTGATCCTGATCCGTGGCGGTCGTGTTAAAGACTTGCCAGGTGTGCGTTACCACACCGTTCGCGGCGCACTTGACTGTTCAGGTGTTAAAGACCGTAAACAGGCTCGTTCTAAATACGGTGTGAAGAAGCCTAAGGCTTAATGGACTCCGTTAAGTAAGGCCAAACGTTTTAATATAAATGTCAGAATAAACTCGTAGAGTTTTGGACAATCCTGAATTATCAACGGAGAATTTCCATGCCACGTCGTCGTGTGATTGGTCAACGTAAAATCCTGCCAGATCCTAAGTTCGGATCTGAGTTGCTGGCCAAATTTGTAAATATTCTGATGGTAGATGGTAAAAAATCTACTGCAGAAGCTATCGTATACACTGCGCTTGAGACCCTGGCTCAGCGCTCTGGTAAAACTGAACTGGATGCTTTCGACATTGCGCTCGAAAACGTGCGTCCTACAGTAGAAGTTAAATCCCGCCGTGTCGGTGGTTCTACTTATCAGGTACCAGTTGAAGTCCGTCCGGTTCGTCGTAATGCACTGGCAATGCGCTGGATCGTAGAAGCTGCTCGTAAACGCGGTGATAAATCTATGGCTTTGCGCCTGGCGAACGAACTTTCTGACGCTGCAGAAAACAAAGGTACTGCAGTGAAGAAACGTGAAGACGTTCACCGTATGGCCGAAGCCAACAAGGCGTTCGCTCACTACCGCTGGTAATTACCACGGTGTAGTTGTTAACCCGGCGGACGCTCTTGTAGCTAACCCGCCGTGGTTTACTTACATAGAACGTCCGGAATTCAGAGGAATCAAATGGCTCGTACAACCCCCATTGCCCGCTACCGTAATATCGGTATCAGTGCACACATCGACGCCGGTAAAACCACAACTACCGAGCGTATCCTGTTCTACACCGGTGTAAACCATAAAATCGGTGAAGTACACGATGGTGCAGCAACTATGGACTGGATGGCTCAGGAACAGGAACGTGGTATTACCATCACGTCTGCTGCGACGACTGCTTTCTGGTCTGGTATGGCAAAACAGTTTGAACCACACCGTGTAAACATTATCGATACCCCGGGACACGTTGACTTTACTATCGAAGTAGAGCGTTCAATGCGTGTTCTGGATGGTGCAGTAATGGTTTACTGTGCGGTTGGTGGCGTTCAGCCTCAGTCCGAGACTGTATGGCGCCAGGCTAACAAATATAAAGTTCCACGCATCGCGTTCGTTAACAAAATGGACCGTATGGGTGCTAACTTCCTGAAAGTTGTTGGTCAGATTAAAAGCCGTCTGGGCGCAAACCCTGTTCCATTGCAGTTAGCAATCGGTGCAGAAGAAGGTTTCACCGGTGTTGTTGACCTGGTGAAAATGAAAGCGATCAACTGGAACGAAGCAGACGCTGGCGTGACCTTCGAATACGAAGAGATCCCTGCTGATATGGTCGATCTGGCTGATGAATGGCGCCAGAACATGGTCGAGGCTGCTGCTGAAGCTTCTGAAGAGCTGATGGAGAAATACCTCGGCGGTGAAGAACTGACTGAAGAAGAGATCAAACAGGCTCTGCGTCAGCGCGTTCTGAACAACGAAATCATCCTGGTTACCTGTGGTTCTGCATTTAAGAACAAAGGTGTTCAGGCGATGCTGGATGCGGTTATCGAATATCTGCCTTCACCAACCGACGTACCTGCGATTAAAGGTATGCTGGATGACGGTAAAGATACTCCGGCTGAGCGTCATGCTGATGACAACGAGCCGTTCTCTGCGCTGGCATTTAAAATTGCTACCGACCCGTTTGTTGGTAACCTGACGTTCTTCCGCGTGTACTCTGGTGTGGTTAACTCCGGTGATACCGTACTGAACTCAGTAAAATCTGCCCGTGAGCGTTTTGGCCGTATCGTTCAGATGCACGCTAACAAACGTGAAGAGATCAGCGAAGTTCGTGCAGGTGATATCGCAGCGGCTATCGGCCTGAAAGATGTTATTACAGGTGATACTCTGTGTGATCCAAGCGCACCAATTATTCTGGAGCGTATGGAATTCCCTGAGCCGGTAATCTCTATCGCGGTTGAACCAAAAACCAAAGCTGACCAGGAAAAAATGGGTCTGGCTCTGGGCCGTCTGGCAAAAGAAGATCCTTCTTTCCGTGTATGGACTGATGAAGAATCTAACCAGACTATTATCGCTGGTATGGGTGAATTACACCTCGACATCATCGTTGACCGTATGAAGCGTGAATTCAATGTTGAAGCAAACATTGGTAAACCGCAGGTAGCATACCGTGAAGCAATTCGCGCGAAAGTTACTGATATCGAAGGTAAACACGCGAAGCAGTCTGGTGGTCGTGGTCAGTATGGTCATGTTGTTATCGACATGTACCCACTGGAGCCAGGTTCTAACCCGAACGGTTACGAATTTATCAACGACATCAAAGGTGGTGTAATTCCTACTGAATACATCCCTGCGGTTGATAAAGGTATCCAGGAGCAGCTGAAATCAGGTCCACTGGCGGGTTATCCGGTAGTTGATCTGGGTGTTCGTCTGCACTTTGGTTCATACCATGATGTTGACTCCTCTGAACTGGCGTTTAAACTGGCTGCATCTATCGCCTTTAAAGATGGCTTTAAGAAAGCAACTCCGGTTCTGCTTGAGCCAATCATGAAGGTTGAAGTTGAAACGCCTGAAGAGAATACTGGTGATGTCATCGGTGACCTGAGCAGACGTCGTGGTATGCTGAAAGGGCAGGAATCTAACGCGACTGGCGTAGAGATTCATGCTGAGGTACCACTGTCTGAAATGTTCGGTTACGCGACTCAGTTGCGTTCTCTGACCAAAGGTCGTGCTTCTTACTCCATGGAGTTCCTGAAGTACGATGATGCGCCGAACAACGTAGCGCAGGCCGTTATTGAAGCTCGTAGTAAATAAGACTACGGTTTAATTTTGAACAGATGCCTTCATCGGGTGATGAAGGCATAACGTAAGGAATATCGCCATGGCGAAAGAGCAATTTCAACGTAACAAACCACACGTTAACGTCGGTACTATCGGCCACGTTGACCACGGTAAAACCACTCT